>JBBRFY010000039.1:0-23793 GCA_038241205.1 Cytophagales bacterium | reverse complement strand
CTTTTGCAGGAGCAATGGAAGCAACAGAGAATAATTAAAATGCGATAACCATATTTCATCGAGCTTGCTGAATAATGAATTCGATTTTTAAAAATGAACTAGTTGATACCTAAAGGTAGTAACAATTGGTGGTTTGAATTTATCATTAAAATAAAAACTATCTTTAATTGAAATCCTAAAACCGTCATCCAATTCTATGGTTGCAACACAAGGTAAAATGAAGCTTACGCTTCTCCTCGTCAGCAGTTTAACAATCATGTCTGTCATTACCATCTCTCCGGCCCTGCCGCAAATTGCTTTGGCATTTGCTGATGTAGAAAATGCGGAATTTCTAGTCAAACTGGTGTTGACCATACCGGCTTTGTTTATTGCTATTTTTTCACCTATAACCGGACGACTTATTGATCGCTATGGCCGGCTTCGAATTCTTTGGCTTTCGCTTGTTCTCTATGCGATCGCAGGTGTTGCAGGATTTTTTCTGAACAATTTGTACTACATCTTAATTTCCAGAGCGATTCTAGGTATTGCGGTAGGCATGTCGATGACGATTGTTATTACCTTGATAGCAGATTATTTTGAAGGAATGGAAAGACAGAAATTTGTAGGCTTACAAGTGGCCTTCATGTCTGTCGGAGGAATTTTCTTTATTGGATTGGGCGGAGTGCTCGCAGATTTTAGTTGGCGGTTTCCGTTCCTCATGTATTTACTTTCGTTGTTTGTTCTACCGCTAAGCATACTATTTCTTAAAGAACCGGTTGTTGATAAAAAGGTAAATGCTATTAATTCAAACGCCAAGTCGCCAGGAATTATTTGGGTGCTATTTTTTAATACTATGATTATGTGGATCATTTTCTTTTTAATCCCTGTTCAAATACCCTTTCATTTAAAAGCTATTGGTGTTGAAAAAAATGCACTGATCGGTGCAGCCATAGCGACTAGTACATTGTTCTCCGCAATATCTTCCATTTCCTATTCTAAGATTAAAGGCCGATTTAGTTTTCTCACTATTTTCTGTATTGGATATTTACTTATGGCCGCAGGATTTGCTACGCTTTCCATTTCCACCAATTACCTTTTGGTTGTAGTGGCAACAATGTTATGCGGGCTTGGTATGGGCGTGATGATACCAAATACAAATATGTGGGTAATGAAAATTGCGCCTGTTGAAATCAGAGGTAAGGAGATTGGAAAACTTACCATGTTTTGGTTCTTTGGTCAATTTATTTCTCCCATTATTATTTTTCCAATCCTTCAGATCTTATCACTTTCTTCAACTTTTTTGGTTGCCGCAGGGCTGCTTTTACTAATGTCTTTTAGTTTCCTGATTTTTAAATTCAGTACATCACCAAAGAATAGTGAATATCGTTAAACCCAAAATAATATTCACTGCCGCCTACATCGTCTATTGAAGTTAACCACGCAAAGAAAATCTCGATGCCGCGCCTGCGATCAATACCAATCAAAGTAATCTTTTGAGCCAGTGTGTTGAACAGAATACTTGCCCAGCAAAATGAAATACAAATGCTTTGCCCGGGATGAGGCAAGCAGAGATAAAAAATACACTGAAATACCTTTCTTAATATTCCCGAGCATAAAGTGTGATATCTTTTATCATAGTTCGAGCGAATGCAAATGATAGTCCTTTACCAACATATGATTTTGAAGGATCTACCGGAAAAAATGATGCGGAATTGGGAACACGAAGTCCCCATGAACCGGATGACTGCAATTCGCCAGGAACAATAATCACAACATGGCCAACTCCTTGAGCATTTTTATACACGGCAACCACGGCCTTCTTTGCATTTGCAAATTCCTGCGCCTTTGTTAAGGTAGCCTGATCATAACCCGCGCCTATTGATTTCCATTTCGGATTCGCTTTTATAACGTCTAAAATTTCGTTTGTTGCCATGTACTTACCCGATTTTGAAAAGTCATTTACCTTATAAACCGTGTTGAGCGACTCGCCAATAAAGTGGCCACACTCAGCACGTTCATGAGAGGTGCCTTCACACGCTAAAAATTCTTTCAATTGATTCTTCAAATCCTGATCCCAATTTGAATTCAAATCTTGCGAATAAGCAGAAGTAATGAATGCAATTAACGTGATTGTTAAAAAGATTCTAGGGGCCTTTAAACTCTTCATATCGATAATTTTTTTATCTAAATATAATGAGTGATTTCGATCAGCACGGTTCGGAAAAATCAAATACATCACAAATACTTATTGATGTAAGTTTAATATGTTACAATCTTTAAAACATATTTCTCAATACGACAGATATATTAAATGGCGACTGCAAGCTTGAACACGGTAATCTTTTCTAAAGATGTATGCCTAAACTGCAAGTAATGTTTGGAGGGAGAATTTAAAAAATTGCATTCCAAATGACGCCTTAAACAAATTATGCTAAAATGTATTTGTATGTGAAAACAGAAAATATGTTTGAATGAACAATCGCGATACGATTTTCTGTCACTATACATTAAAATCTACCACGCATACTGATTCTGGCGTCTGAAATTATTGAAACGAAACGAAAGCACTAGATCGTGACTTCCATTTGTAAATTGGCTTCTTCCACCCATCGACATTTCATACGAGTAAGCAAACCCAAGTTTTTCGTTAACGTTAAGTCCAAAAAGCAAAATACCCGATTGGCTATCGCGATACGTAATACCCAACCAGACTTTATCTTGTAAAAATACTTTCACGCTATAATCAATAGCAAACCTATTATCGATTTGCCAAAGCGCGATGGCACTAGGTCGTATAGAAGAGTTGCCTGCCACCGGAATTCGCAAACCACCTTGTATGGATCCTTGGTAAAAGACTGTATTGGTTGAAACACCTGCATCTTGTATAACACTATTCACGATTGGAAAATAAGAAGCGCCAATGTAAAAAGCCGGAGCATAAATCAAGATACCTCCTCGCACATTCAAGTTCGTTTGCGATGCGCCTTTCGATAAGAGCGATTGATAAAACAAATCATTGTCAGGTTCACGTACGCCCACACTATTAATATCAATTTTTGTATTGTCTATCATAGCAGAAGCCCCCAGAGCAAGCCTTGTTTTTTTTGATAGCGGATAATTGAACGCATAGTTTATTCCTCCACCAATTCGATTAATGACACCATACTGTTCATTAAAAAAATTTATGCCGAAGCCATGAATAATACGCTTGCCTTTTGGCAGCCGTTCAGGATTTAACGCTTCATCATTGCTTGTCCGTAACGAATTTATTGATAAATCTGATGGTTGTTTTAAACGGGCGTTAAAGGCAAGATTGATAAACCGTGGAGCGCTCGAACCAAATCCAGTCCATTGATACCGATAACTTAATTTTAAATCGCCAAAATTATCGATGCCTGAAAAAGCAGGATTGTATGCAGAAGCAAATTGAAATGTCTGCGCTGTACTTGGAACATACTGCGCCTCAACGTTTGAAACGATCAACAAAAATAAAATTGGTAGAAGCCTGATCATCATATACTATCGCAAAACTGTTACTGTTCCCTTAAAAGTTTTCTTGTTTGAAGATCGCAAGTCTATGGTGTAGAAATAAGTGTCGGCTGGTACAAACTCTGCACTTGGCTCACCATTCATTTTACCATTCCACTCCCGTTCAAATCCCATCGTCTCAAAAACAAGTATTCCGTTTTTATTAAAAATCTTTAACACTGCATTCTTCATGTCAGAACTGTTAGAAGGATTATCGCCTTCGAATAAAATATTCCACGTATCATTTTCCTGATCATCATTTGGTGTAAATCCAGTCGGAATGTCGAAAGCAACATTTTCAACATACAGCGATACATATCTATTAACGGGTACACTCGAATTTTTTCCATCACTGAACGTCATCGAAACTGTTTTCTTTCCAGCGATTGGGTTAACAGCATTTAGATGACTGTATTCAATGTGTCGTATGGCAGAATCATATTCACCCAATTTTGCTTTACCGGAAATAATCAAAACACCTGATTGTGTATTATAGCTGCCTGTAAGATTAGGTGTGTTGTGGAATATAAGTATGTCATCTGGCGGATGGAAATTTTCTGCTAAAAAACGAACCTCCGCGCTTACTAAACTATCATTATCTACATCTTCTACTTCAAATACTTTCGTGAGTTGAACAGGACCACTGCCTGATTTATAACGCAATACTTCGGTCTCTTCTTCCAATGCTGTTACAATAGGCGCATCGTTTACTGCGATTATAATAAAATTAATATAAGAAGCTGTTGTTGCGTAGATCGTGCCATCGCTTCCATTCCAATGCAATGTGTCCTTTCCATTATAGTTAGCAAAAGGACTGTACGTTAAGTTAGAGGCAAGTGAAGCAAAAGGTATTTTATCACCGATCGATACTGCTGCATTATTTAATCGCAATACACCGTGCTTGGGTAATGCCGTTATTTGCACTTCAGCAAGCGCATTTCCATCAGCGTCCACAAACGCACTTTGAAATTTATCAGAGGTTATACTCACCTGTATATCCTCATTTGTTGTAATAGCAAATGGCGAAAGTGTTGGCTTTGCGTTGACTACTAATGTGTAATTCTGATCCACCAAAACGCCACTTGGATCTTTTACCTGTATTTTAACTGTTACTGATCCGCCTGATCCCACTGGCGGTGTCCCTGAAAGCTTAGCTTTACCGTTGCTTACAGAAGATAACGTAGCCCACGTGGGCTTAGCCGGTGCAGTAAAGGTGAGGGTCTCCCCATCCACATCCGTTGCTTCAATATTATAGGTATATACTTCACCAACCGTGGCCGTTAGTATTGGGGTAGAAACCAACACGGGCAAATCATTAACCGGTTGTATGGTGAGGTTGAAGGTGCGTACAATAAAATTGATACTAGATGGAGGTATGTTTGGCCCGCTATCTTGAACGCGCACCGAAATTTGCGCCACACCATTTGCATTCGCCTTTGGTTTAATACGCAAGATTCCGGTGGTTTGAGCAGACGTGTAAACAATATCCAAAATTTCAAAAAGCTCTGGCTTATTCGTTGTAACGGTAACGGTGAGGGTCTGCGTTTCTACTGGTCCAGCCGTGATTCCTGTTAACGGAACATTTTGCAATGGATCATCTTCCTGAATGGGGCCAAACGAAATAACATTTAGCGTTGGTGGATCATTAATTTCAGAAACCTCGATAGAGAAAGTAGACGTGAATGAATTTTGATTTGGTGAAATATTCGAACCGTTATCTACTGCGTTTATGGTAATAGTAACTGTGCCTGATGTATTTGGTGCAACCGTATATTTCAATTGTGCGGTTGTGGCATTTCCCCCAGCATACGTAATTGTTGGTGTAGGTATAATAGACGTATTGCTTGACGAAACGAAAAATGTTAACTCTTGCGCGTTTTCCAACAGGCCTTTAGAAATGTTACTAATCGTGATGGATTGTTGAGGAGAGTTCTCTACTATCTGCTGTGTTGGAATTACATCAAAACTTGGTGGGTCATTTATTCCCGTTATGTTAATAGTCAAAATATCGGTCACAGAAAGGCCACCCGTATCAGTAGCACGAATGTTTATTTTGGCAATGCCAAAGGCATTTGCATTTAGCGTAAATCGAAGTTGTCCAAGTGCCTGATGTATTGCTATCGATTGAAAAAATGTAGGATTATCATTCGAAATAATCTGATAGGTAAGCTGTGCTGGTGTATCTTCTACATCACTAAAATTAGTAAGTAGATTAACAACTTGTTCAGTCAGGTTATCTTCTATCAAATTAATTGCAGCAAAACCAACTTTCATAGGCGCATCGTTCACTGGATTTACTTTAACTAAAAGTGGAAATACATTGCTGTTTGCTGTGCCATCGTTCACAAAAACATTCACAGTTAAATTTCCGAAGAAGTTCGCGGCTGGTGTAATGGTGTTTCCTGAAACGGTGTAGTTTGTTCCTGATTGAACCGTTAATGCAAATCCCGTGGGATAGGTATTGTCAGGATCAGTAACGGATAAGTGTGAAAGTAAAATTGTGAATTGCTGATCTTCATTAATGGTTAACGGTGATTGCGCGGTTATTAGGGGTGCATCATTTACAGCAGCAACCTGCACCGCTACACTAAAGGTATTGCTGTTTGCTGTTCCATCATTCACTCTAACGTTTACTGTAAGCGCGCCACTGTAATTTGGAGCTGGCGTAATGGTGTTGCCGCTGAAACTATAATTTGTACCTGCTAAAACGGTCAACGTAAATACCGTATTGTCAGGATCGGTTATAAGTAAATTGGAAACTAAAATCGAAAAGGGTGTATCTTCTGTAGCATTAATCGGATTTGGCGTTTGGCCTGTAATAACCGGAGCAACATTTACGGCAGACACAGCAACAGCCACTCCGAAGGAAGGACTATCAGCACTGCCATCATTCACTTTTACGTTTACGGTTAGTGTTCCATTAAAATTTAAAGCGGGTGTAATCGTGTTACCACTGAACGTATAATTTGATCCTGGCAATACACTCAAAGTGAAAACAGTATTGTCCACATCAGAAACAATTACATTAGATATTAGAACACTAAACGATGTGTTTTGCGTAGCGCTTATTGGATTGGGTGTTTGACCTGTAATGGTGGGCGCATCATTAACAGGTGCTACCTGAACTGCCACACTAAAAGGAGCACTATCAGCCGCTCCGTCACGCACTTTAACATTCACTGTTAAAGGACCATTATAATTTAATGCAGGCGTAACGGTGTTGCCACTAAAGGTATAATTTGTACCGGCCAAAACTGTAAGCGTAAAAACCGTATTGTCTACATCGGTGATGTTGAGGTTTGAGACTAATAAAGTAAAAGGAGTATCTTCTGTAGCACTGATCGGGTTTGGCGATTGGCTTACAATTGTGGGTGGATCATTCACCGCAGCAACCTGAACAGATAGCCCAAACGGTGCGCTGTCGATTGATCCATCATTTACTTTAACATTTACGGTTAGTGCTCCATTAAAATTAAGTGCTGGCGTAACCGTGTTTCCACTAAACGTATAATTTGTGCCCGATAAAACAGTTAAGGTAAAAGTGGTATTGTCTGGATCATTAATCGAAAGATTTGACACCAAAGGTGTAAAGGCTGTGTCTTCTGTTGCGGGAAATGGATTTGGATTCTGGCCGGTAATTATCGGAGCCTTATTTGTATAATTTACCTGAATATTTAAATCATAAAAAGGACTGGAAGCAGTTCCATCGTCCACAAAAATACGCACCACGAGATTTCCACTAAAGCCTATGGTGGGTGTTATCACCAAACCTGAAACGGAATAATTGGATCCGGATAAAATCGAAATTGTAAAACCGGTTGGATAGGTATTGTCCGGATCAAAAACTGTAAGATCACTAAACTTCAGCGTAAGCGGCTGCCCATCTCCGGTAGAAAGTGCTTGTTGATTTGTGATAATAGGCGCATCGTTCACGGGTGCTATTTGAACCGCAACTTCATAACTGGGACTATCATTTGTTCCATCGCTTACTTTAACATTAACCGTTAGCGCGCCATTGTAATTAAGCGTGGGGGTAACTGTGTTTCCACTAAAGGTGTAGTTGGTTCCGGGCAAAACCGTAAGTGTAAAAGAAGCATTATCGACATCTGAAATAATCAAATTAGAAACCAGCAGCGTAAAAGGTATGTCTTCCGTTGCATTGATAGGATTAGGAACCTGACCTGTTATCGCGGGTGCATCATTCACTGCCGTTACCGTAATGGTGAACGTTGGTGCTGTAAAGGTATTGATGCCTCCGTTCGCTATTCCTCCGTTGTCGGTTAGCACTACCGTTACAGTTGCTACTCCCGAGGCGTTTGCAAAAGGTGTATACGTCAATGTACCAGTAGAACTAATAGCAGGTTGCACAGAAAACAAAGCAGTATTATTGTTAGTAACTGTAAATAATAAAGTCTGTGTACTTTCATCTGAAGGACCTGCGCTAATCGCAGTTGCCCAACCCACACTCTGGGCGCCAGCGTCTTCCAACACGGATTGATTAGCACCATTCGTAAAGGATGGTTTATCATTAATCGATGTCACGTTAATTGTAAAAGTCTGAGTTGCAGAAGTATTTTCTCCTCCATTCACCACGCCACCATCATCGCTTAAAGCAACACTTACTATTGAAGTTCCATTTGCATTCGGGGCAACTGTATAGGTAAGCGCTCCGGTTGTGGCGTTAATGGATGGCTGAACTGAAAACAATAGGTTGTTATCATTGCTTACAATAAACGTAAGTGTTTGGGTGCTTTCGTTCGCTGGCCCTGCACTAATGGCTGTTGCCCAGCCTGCGATTGATTGAGCTGCATCATCTTCAAAGATTAATTGATCCGAACCTTTCGTAAAACTCGGTGCATCATTGATAGCATTTACTTGAACCTGAAGCGGAAAAATATTACTCGCATTTAAGGCTGGGTCTGTAACCTGAACATTAACCGAAAGCACTCCATTAAAATCTAGTGTTGGTGTAATGGTATTGGATGAAAATGTGTAATCTGTACCCGCTAGAACGGTAAGTGTAAAGCCGGTCGGATAAACATCATCGCCATCTGAAACAACCAAGTCAGTCAGTAAAACAGTATATGATTCTCCCTCACTAATACTAATGGGGTTTGTTAGCTGGCCATCGATAGATGGAATCTGAGCATAACTGCCCCAACTCAACAATAAAAAAAATGAAAGTAATATTTGAGAGTAAAAACGCATAATACCAAACTAAAGACCTGCAAAATTAACCAAAAATCTTAACTCTATCCTATCTCTTATTTAATAGTAACTGTTAGTTTCACGCTTTAAATCACATCAAAAACAATGATTAATACCTTTCTCTGGATTTTTTGGATCACGCTATCGATTGTTCTTTATACCTATGTAGGGTATGGCGTAATAATTTACATTTTAGCAAAAGTATATCCGCACAAAAGTGGAAGCCAACCATTCGAACATTCATTCGAACCTGAGGTTACGCTAATTATTGCCGCCTATAATGAAGCACTTTACATCGAACAAAAAATTAAGAACACGCTTGCCCTTCACTATCCTTCAGAAAAATTAAAGATTTGGTTTGTAACCGATGGCTCTTCTGACAACACTCCAAACATCGTTCAACAATTTCAATCGGTTAAAGTTTTTCATCAGCCCGAGCGCCAGGGAAAAATACATGCTGTAAATCGGGTGATGAAGTTTGTTGAAACGCCAATTGTTATATTTTGTGATGCCAATACCGATCTTAATGCTGATGCTATTAAAAATATTGTGCGGCACTACCATAACAAAGAGGTAGGTGGTGTGGCTGGCGAAAAAAGGATTTTTAAAAACGAGGAAGACAATGCCTCTGGTGCGGGTGAAGGAATGTATTGGAAATACGAATCGTTTCTAAAAAGAAAAGATGCTGAAGTATTTTCTGTTGTTGGCGCAGCAGGCGAATTGTTTTCCATTCGAACTGAACTTTTTGAAGAACCCGAAAAGGATATTATTATCGAAGACTTCTACATGTCGCTGCGCATTGCCTCAAGGGGTTTTCGGTTTATGTATGAACCTGATGCGTACGCAATAGAAACAGCATCGGCTTCGGTGGCTGAAGAATGGAAACGCAAAGTAAGAATTTGTGCTGGTGCTTTTCAGGCCATGATTAAACTTCGCTACTTGCTCAATCCTTTTCGTTTTGGCATGCTTAGTTTTCAATACATATCGCATCGGGTGCTGCGCTGGACGCTCGCTCCGCTTTCGTTGCTTTTAATTTTAATCAGCAATATTTTTCTCGCCCTTTATTCGCAACCACTTTATACCATTATTCTTGTTGCTCAAATTTTATTTTACATCGTTGCCTATCTGGGTTTTGTGTATCAAGACAAAAAAATAACCATCAAAGGATTTTTCGTTCCTTACTATTTTGTGGTAATGAATTTATCGGTCTATGCCGGATTGGTGCGTTTTCTTCGCGGCAAGCAATCTGTAGTATGGGAAAAATCAAAACGCGCGTTGTAAAGTTTATAGTAGTAAGTACAAAGTTTATAATCGTGATTCTGTTATCCGATCAATATTCGTTTTGATGGTAGGATGATCTGCCATATTTTTACCACACTTTAAATTTGAAATTATGGGACGCGTATTTGAGAAAAGGAAGCACACGATGTTTGCACGCTTTGACCGCATGGCCAAAGCCTTCACACGCATTGGAAAAGATATTGTTATTGCTGTAAAACATGCTGGGCCTCTTCCTGAAAACAATCCGAAGTTGCGTGCTGCCATGCAAAACGCCAAAGGTGTAAACATGCCAAAAGATCGTGTGGAGGCAGCAATTAAACGTGCGTCATCTAAAGAAGAAAAAGATTATCAAGAAGTTACCTATGAAGGATATGCGCCACACGGTGTGCCGCTCATGATTGAGTGCGCTACTGATAACCCCACCCGTACTGTTGCCAATGTTCGATTACTTTTCTCGAAGAATGGAGGCACCATGGGCAATAATGGAACCGTTGGATTTATGTTTGAACGTAAAGGGGTTTTTAAATTCGATCCAACAAAAATTAACGTTGAAGAAATTGAACTTGAACTGATTGATGCCGGTGCTGAAGATATTGAAACAAATGAAGAAGAAATTATAATCTATACCAAGTTTACAGAGTTCGGACATTTTCAAAAATTTCTGGAAACGAATAACCTTGAAGCCATAAGTTCAGAATTACAATTCATACCGACTGCCACCAAAGAATTGACGGACATCGAACAAGATGAAGTTTTAAAACTTGTGGATGCCCTTGAAGGTGATGACGATGTACAAACTGTCTATCATAACCTTGCATAACAAAAAGATCGGATTGATCTATTGGTTTCAGTGCGAAGGAGTAATCTCTCCTACTGTCAATGTGTTTTCAATCATGCGATTGTTATACTGTTGAATAACGGCTTTTATTTTTTGCTCCATTCTTAACCGCACATCATTTTTATCAATCAATAGATTTTGCTGAAGCAACTGATCCGTTTTAAAATTATACAATCCAATAGATTTTGTTCCGTCATAAGTAAGAAAGTAATCGTCCTGAAAAAGTTGATAGCCGTGATTGTAGTTAAAAGCAATCGGTTCTGTTCGCTCACGAAACACATCACGACCGAAAGCAAAGTACGGTTTGTCGTAATGCAAATAGCCCAATACGCTCGGCATAATATCAACCTGCTGCACAATTTGTTTTGAACGAAACGCCAAACTATTATCAGGCTTAAAGAAAATTACGGGTACAGAAAAATGTCCCCATGCCGTTCTGTTTTCAGGAAATTCAATTTCAGATGATGTGTGATCGGCTGTGATGACAAAGAGTGTGTTTTTATACCACGGCATTTTCGAAACTTTTTTAAAGAAAAGCTTTAAAGAATGGTCGGTATATTCAACGCATCGATGAATTACCAACGGACCTCCTTTAAAATTTGCATCATACTTTTCGGGAATCTTAAACGGATGGTGAGATGAAACTGAAAAAAAGGACGACATGAAAGGCTCTGGAAATTCATTCATTTTATCGGCATAGAAATTTAGAAATTGTTCATCCCAAATACCCCATATACCGTCAAAATCATCATCATTGTTGTATTCTGTTTTCCCAAAATAATGCTGTACGTCAGCCACATTCATAAATGCCTTAAACCCCATCGATCCATTAGGCGCGCCATGAAAGAACGAAGTGTGGTATCCCTTCTTATTCAAAACCGAAGCAAGACTGTTAATTTTATTTCCAGAATAAGGAGAGAGAAAGTATGGAACACCTAAAGATGGAATGCTGCTCACAACGGAAGGTAATCCATCAATCGATTTTCTTCCGTTTGCGAAAGAATTTTCAAACACTAAACTGTATCGGATTAATGAATCTAAAAATGGAGTGTATCCTTCAAACTTTCCATACTTCCTATGACTATTAAGTGAACCAAAAAATTCTTTTGAGAAACTTTCTAAAATAATAACTACAACGTTCGATTTTTTAAAAGGTGCATTATCATTCGGAATGTGTATCGGGCTGTAAATTTTTTCGACATCTGTAGTGGTGAAATAATTTACCTTTTGAATATTTGTTTTTCCAAGTGTTCGAAGTATAGCAAAAGGTGTATTTAAAACAATACTAATATCTCTTGGATCTTTCACATATTCACCGGCATTGCTTAATGTTATTGGTCGGGTGGAATGTTTATATCCACCCCGAACGCCACCGACAAAGAGTGTCGATATTGTAACCATCATCATCAAGCCTGCCGTATAATATACAATCCTGTTTTTCAATTGAGGCCCCGATACCTTCACAACACTATAAAACCAAATCAACAAAAATAGAAGTACAATCAAAACAAGTACGGCATACCAATAATCGATTATAAAATGAAATAATAATCCCGTAAGGTTAGTTTCGTTTTCAAACTGTTGAAATACATCAGCCGTTGTTCTGTGTGACGTAAATTTGAAGTAAATGAAATCAACAACGTTGGCGGTTAAGGCAAGTCCGTTCGAAATAATAAAAATATATTTTAAAACTATCTGATAATATTTATTATACCGCAAGTTTAGCGGAATCATCATCAACACAATATAAAGGGAATTGACATACAGAATGGCGGCCAGATCAAACACTAAACCTCCTTTCATGAGGTTTAAAAAGTATGACCAAGTCATAGCTGGAAAAGAAACGAGATTAAAAGCGTAAAATCCGATGCGGCAAGCTGAGAACAACAACATCACAAGAAATAGTCTATAAGCTAAGGCAACGTAGATATTACCTCGTATTTTAAAACCAGCGAAGTATTGTTTTAAGCTATCCATTTCTGTTTTCTTTTTTGACGTAATGCAAAACTAACTGCTTTTTAGTGATGCCAATACACTATGAAGTCACTTCACTGATTCTTGCAAAATGATTTCGTAATAATGCTTATTTTGCCGCGATAAACTGTTTCTCAACGCTGGCCGATGCCCAAACTCCTTCTGTCTATATTCTTCACGATGCATTTTATTTTGGGGTGGACTCAATCTCGAACGCTTTCTTTGGGTGTCTTTACTGGCATTACCTCATCGTACACCAATGACCAAGGGATTACCAAAGATCAACGATATCAGGATCGATATGATTTAAAGCTCGCCCCTATTGGATTACAGTATGGAATTGATTTTGAAAATGTAGGACTCTTATTAAGTCCTGGGATTACGAACATAGGTCAAAATTTTTATGTTGTAAATACTACCGGAGGGCACGAGGGAACCCGGAAAATAAACCTTACCTATCTTAATATTCCCATCGCGTGCAAAGTTAGGTTAATCGATATGTCGTTTTTTAAAGTCAGTTTTATTGGATCGTTTAGCGCTGCGTATTTATTGAAAGGAAGGGAAACCGTGAGCCACAGTGATTCAAAGTTAAAATTCATCGATGAGATTGTCCCGCCTGTTCTCCCTACCAATTACGTGCGCGAATACGATGGAGTTCTTTCTCCAACGGTTAAAGATTATTCCATGCTCGCAAAAAACGATTTCAATTCATTTCAATTTTTTGTGGGTGCTGGCTTTCGTTCCGATTGGGATGTATCTCAAAGCTGGAGAATTTCATTCGACCTTCGTGCGAATTATGGATTACTGGATCCACGCACTTCAGTTTATCTAGCAAAAGTTGAAAATTTTCAAACACTCTATGATCTACCCGGAATTAGAAGGGATATGTTTATGCAATTCACAATCGGCATTGCTAAATATAAAGAGCTTGAAAGAAAAGATCGAGAGAAAAGCAAAAGTGTTAATGGCAGTCCTAAAAGACGTACACCCAGTAGATATCCTTCGAGGAAACCGCCTAAATCGAAATCGAAAGGTTAATCATTTTTAGCGTTTCAGGTTCAACGTTCCAAGTTAAAGTACAGCGATGTTTATTTTTTGCCAAGCCTGAATTATAAAACTTGGAACCATTTAATTGTAGGTTTGTTAAACCGATTGTAATTTTAAGAATCTTCACTCTACTAATTCTAAAACAAACCCAAAACGTATGAAATTAAAATCGTTAGCATTGGCAGTAGCACTTATTTGCAGCTTTGCCTCTTACGCACAAACAGCAGACGAAATACTGGCAAAGTATTTTGAAAACACAGGCGGCATTGCCAAGTGGAAAACTTTGGAAGGAATAAAAATGAGCGCCAAGGTAAATCAAGGTGGTATGGAAATTCCGTTAGACATTTATCAATTAAAAGACGGACGACAAATGACTGTGGTGAACTTTCAAGGGAAAGAATTTAAGCAGGGAGTTTACGATGGAACAACACTTTGGTCTACAAACTTTCAGACTATGAAGGGCGAAAAAAGTGATGCTGAAGCCACCGAAAATTTTAAAAAAGATATTGGCGATTTTCCAGACCCTTTTTTAAATTATAAAGCACGTGGTTTTAAAGTGGAGCTTCTGGGCAAAGAAACCGTTGATGGCACAGAAACTTTTAAAATAAAGTTAACAAAATCTCCCATTAAGGTAGATGGAAAACAAGAAGATAACATCGCCTATTATTATTTCGATACTGAAAATTTTGTTCCTATTCAGCAAGAATCAGAAATAAAATCAGGGCCAGGAAAAGGCGCTATTTCTCAAGTTAAAATGAGCGATTACCAAGAGGTAAGCAATGGTTTGCTTTTACCGTTCTCTATGACGCAAGGTGTGAAAGGAGAACCCGGAGCTCCGATTACGATTACCGCTATTGAAGTAAACCCAAAAGTAGATCCTAAAATATTTGCACTTCCAGCGCAATAATTAAAGTATAAAGTTGCCATAAGGCGAGTTAATGTTAATCTAACACTAACTCGCCTTCTTTATTTATATAAAATATAATCTTAGCAAACCAATACATTCCAATGAATTTGATACTACTAACTCAACAAAGCGCACTATGAAAATGAAACTACTCGTACTTTTAATTAGCGTAGTAATACCCCTATCGCAAAGTGTTGCGCAAGACGCAACATCAAAAGGCAAAGAATTATTTGGTGACTTACGTGCACGCCACATTGGCCCGGCATTAATGAGCGGAAGAATAACCGACTTAGAACTTCATCCAACCAACGAGCGAATACTATATGCGGGCACTGCAGGTGGTGGCGTTTGGAAAAGTAATAATGGAGGCGCAACTTTTAATTCCATTTTTAACGAATACTGTCAATCCATTGGCGCTGTAGCAATCGACCCAACCAATCCTGACAATGTAGTATGGGTAGGTACGGGCGAAACGTGGACACGTAACAGTGTTTCCATTGGAGATGGTTTATACAAAACCGTTGATGGTGGAACCAATTGGATAAAGATGGGATTCGAAAAATCCGAACGAATTGCCGGCATACAAATAAATCCTAAAAATCCTGATGAAGTATATGTTGCTTCAATGGGTGCACTTTGGAGCGATAGCGAAGACCGTGGCTTATACAAAACTATGGATGGCGGAAAAACCTGGAATAAAATTTTATATGTCGATCAAAAAACAGGATGTAGCGATTTACTGCTTGATCCTAATAATCCAAACATCGTGTATGCTTCGTTTTGGGAATTCCGCAGAGGCGGATGGTTTTTTAATTCAGGCGGAAGTAACAGTGCACTTTATAAATCGACAGATGCCGGAAAGACATGGAATAAAATTCACAATGGTTTCCCGAAAGGTAAATTAGGGAGAATGGCCATTGCTGCTGCTCCATCGAATAGCAATATTTTATATACCGTTATTGAATCAGAACAAGACAAAGATAAAGGCTTGTATCGCAGTGATGATGGCGGTGCCAATTGGAAACAATTGAATAACGATTTTGGAATAGTAGTTCGTCCATTTTACTTCTCGCGCATTGTTGTTGATCCGCGCAATCCGGATATTATTGTGAAGGGCGGTTTGTCCGGATCAATTTCCCGCGATGGCGGAAAAACATTTAAGAATTTAGGCCCTATGCATTCTGATATTCATGATGTTGTTTTTGATATTCATAACTCCGACCGCATGTATGCCGCCACCGATGGTGGTGTCTATCGTTCATGGGATGGTGGCACAACGATGGAGATGGTGGAAAACATTCCAGTATCACAATTCTACCACGTTAGCGTTGATGGTGAAATGCCTTACAATGTTTACGGTGGTCTTCAAGACAACGGATGTTGGTATGGCCCTTCCAGCTCACCCGGTGGAGTTGAAGCGCGCGATTGGGTTCGTGTGGGTGTAGGCGATGGCTACAGAGTGTATCCACATCCAACCAAAAAATTAGTGTACTCAGAAATGCAAGGAGCCGAAAATGTTTGGCGATATGATCCCACCAAAGATCAAGCTCAAACTATTCAACCATTAGCTGCTCAAGGCGATCCAAAATTGCGCTTCAATTGGAATGCTGCAATGACGGTGAGTTTACACAAACCGGATCGTATTTATATGGGCAGTCAGTTTGTGCATCGTTCGGATGATATGGGAAATACATGGGTGAAGATTTCTCCTGATCTCACCACCAATGATAAAACAAAAATGGATCAGGCAAACTCAGGTGGATTATCGAAAGATAATTCAGGTGCGGAAAATCATTGCACGATTTTCACCATTGCCGAATCTCCGCTTGATGAAAATATTATTTGGGTAGGAACAGACGATGGCAATCTTCAAATAACAAAAGATGGTGGCAAGACTTGGGCAAACACAACTGCCAATATTAAAGGACTTCCTAAAAATACCTGGAGCTACCATGTTGAAGCCAGCTTCTTCAATAAAGGAACAGCCTATGCTGTTTTTAACGGATACACTACGGGCGATATGAATACCTATGTTTACAAAACCACAGACTTTGGTACTACATGGACATCTATTGTTACCCCTGATATTTATGGTTTCGCACGAAACATACAGGAAGATTTTGAAAACGAAAATCTATTATTTCTCGGAACCGAGTTCGGATTATTCATTACCATCGATGGCGGTAAAAACTGGTATAAGTTTACCAACAACATGCCCGCAGCCAATGTACATTTTATTGAACTTCACAAAAAGACAAATGATTTAGTTATTGCTACACATGGAAGAGGAATTATCATCATTGATGACATTAGTCCTTTGCGACAATTGAATGAGAAAACCCTTAGTGAAGAATTGCATTTCTTTAAAATGAAGCCAACTGTTATGGCAGAAGAAAATGGCTTTGGCAGCACCAGTACAGAAACACAATTTGTTGGTGAGAACTCCAGTAAGGCGGCAAAAATTACCTATTACTTAAAGAAGCGCCATACGCTCGGTAAGATGTCGTTGGAAATTCAGGATGAAGCCGGAAAGAAAGTGACTGAACTTGGTCCTGGAAAATCAAAAGGTATAAATGTAATTGAGTGGAATTATAATTCGAAGCCACCTAAAGTCGCGAAAGGCAAAACGTTTACATTCGGAGGATTTACACCGCCACGTGTTCCCGCTGGAACATACAAGGTGATTATTCAAAAAGGAAAAGAAACGTTTACGAATGATTTGGTAATAGAATATGATAGTCGCTCTGGTATTTCATTGGCTGATCGTAAATTAAATGAACAAACAACGTTGAAGCTTTTTAACATGACCGAAGAGCTTGCTTACGTAGTTTACGAAATTGATAAAACGTTAGAAGCGGCAGAAAATGTAAAGACTAAAAATCCTTCGTCAGCCAAAGCAGTCATGCCGATTATTACTGAACTCACAAAATTAAAAGAAACATTAGTAGTGACAACGGGCGATAATTATGTAGGCGCTGCTGAGCCTCAACTGAGAGAAAAGATGACGGACTTATATGCTAAGGTGGCACAGAGTTTCTTTAAGCCATCAAGTGCTGAGATGGATAACCTCGCCTCTATTGAAACACGGTTTACAAAAGCAAAGACCGACTTCAAAAAGATAAAAGATAAATACCTTTCGAAGTTAACAACGCTCATTACGAAAAATAATTCTGAACCGTTGGAGGTAGTGTCGTTTGAAGAGTTTTTAAAACAACCTTAGTTTTTCATTTCTAGAAATAAAAAAAGCGATCTCCTATGAGATCGCTTTTTTTATGTATGCTGATGAAGCAAATTATTTAATGCTCTTACCTACAAATCACTACCTCCCCCCCGGAGGACAATTTCTTTTTAAATATTCAGTGTATAAAGTTGAGAGATGTTCGAATGTGCCTTCTCCTTCTGAAATACTATGAGTCCTATTTGGATAGGGCATGAATTGAAATTGTTTATTGTATTTAATCAATTCATTCAATAACATTTCTGCATTGTTGTAATGCACATTATCATCGCCTGTGCCGTGAATGTAAAGCAAATTACCTTTCAAGTTTTTAGCATAGGTAATGGGCGACCCCGCTGTTATATCCTCCATACTTTCTTCTGGCAAACCCATGTAGCGTTCTTGATAAATATTGTCATAGGTAAGTTGATTGGCAACTGCGGCTACAGCAATACCTGTTTTATAAATTTCAGGAAACTGAAACATTAAATTTAAAGTAGCAGAACCGCCACCACTCCACCCCCACACTGCTATTCGATCGGCATCAACAAACGGCCACTTTAAAACTTCTTTTGCCGCCATTGCCTGATCGCGGATATTTATAATGCCGATTTTTCGATAAACACATTTTCTCCATTCTCTGCCTTTAGGAGCTGGCGTACCTCTGTTGTCAATCGATATATAGATGTAACCATCGTCACGCATATCGCCATCGTACATAAAGTTTTCAGCCGTTCCGAATTGATCGTGAACATTTGCACCCCAAGGTTCAGTGTAAACATAAAACACGACAGGATATTTTTTTGATGGATCAAAGTTTTTCGGCTTCACCATCCATCCATCCATTTCAATGCCCTCTTCTGTTTTTACTTTAAAGAATTCAACATTTTTATCTACTTGAGCCGCGGCCAGTTTTGATTTTATACTTTCTTTTTCATTCAATGCCTTGTTAGTAGTCAGTGCTATTAATTCACTTATGGGTTTTGTATAACTGTTAGAGAAACGGTGTTGTGCATATTTTCCATCCGCTGAAATACTGTAATCATGCGTGCCCAATAACGCTGCTGGCGAAACCAACTCTAACATGCCTTTACCATCTAATGTTGTTTTATATAGATATTGCTGCGTTGCGTTGGTTGGCGATGCCAGAAAGTAAACGTAATTATTTTTCTCATCCACCAACCGAATGTCCATTACATCATAATTACCTTTTGTAATACAGACTTCTTTCGCGCCCGATTTATCATTTGCAATGCGATACAAATGTCTCCATCCATCTTTCTCACTCATCCATAAAAATTCTTTCCCTTTATTGATAAAGGTAAATCTGTGTCTGAAATCTATCGCGTAAACATTTTCCCAAGGTGAATAAACATCAATCCACGCTTGGTCTTTATCCGTGTACACCAGCCGTGCTTCCCCAGATGATGGATTGCAAGAATAAATTTTACTCTCGTTCTGATGCCTATTTATTTGTTGTACAAAAACCTCATTTGCATTTAACCATTCCATTCGAGGTAAGTAGTTTTGATTCGCCAGACCCGGAATATTTAACCAAACAATTTTATTCGATGCGATATCAATCACGCCTATTTTCACCGGAGAAGGAGCCTGCCCAATAGTGGGGTATTCTACCGGAATGATTTGAGAATACACTGAATCGGTATTGTTAATCATATAATAATCCCGCGTTTTGGTTGCGTCTGAATTCCAAAAGGAAATTAGCTTGCTATCAGGGCTCCATTGAAATCCATCGCGGCAAGCAAACTCTTCTTCATAAACCCAATCGAATGTGCCGTTGATTAATTTACGATTTCCGTTGGTTGTTAATGCCTTAATTTTATTGGTAGAAATATCTTCTACATATACATTGTAATTACTTACGTAAGCTACCTTACTATTGTCGGGCGAAAACTTAGCAAACATTAGAGATGACTCGGGTAACGAACTGCCCAATTTTTTTAATGCTTTTGTTTTTAAATTCAGTACCCAATAATCACCGCGCGTATCAAGCCTCCACACTTTTTTGGTGTTGGTGTAGATCAGTAATAAATTTTGATCTTCAGAAAATGCGTAATTGCGCAAACGCAAACTTTGTGACTGTCCGTCTGGCGTAAGCATTGCCTTCGATGCAATTATGGTTTTTGAATTCGTAGGTAATGTGTAGTGTACCAATTCATCGCCTTCGATTTTAAAATGGGCATTACCTTCTTTTGCCCAACGCATTGCACCTTGCTGTGCATTGACAACAGACGCGAAAAGTAAAATGAGAACAAAAAGAAACTGCGATGTTCGATTAATAAAATTCATAAAAATAGAGGTTAATGTCTCGCGTTAAATATACTGGAAGTCATCAAGATTCAATTTCCAATGGAGCATAATTTTTCTTAGGCTTAAACAAAATGGCCACGAATGCACGAATAAATTCCCATTCGTGGCCAAATAATAAATTCTACTTTTGTGTAGCTTGTCGCAACAAGCACAAAAACACAATACAATATGCACGATGGTTTTGTTCAAACTGAAAATGCCGCGCTTCATTATACTGTTGTGGGCACAGGCAACAAAACGCTTTTGTTGTTTCATGGATTTGGTCAAGACAATACAGTGTTCCATCCTTTAGCGCGCGCACTTTCAACCACCTACACGATTTATATTTTCGATCTTTATTTTCATGGCAAAAGTACATGGGTAAAAGATGAACATGCGCTAGAAAAAAAAGAATGGAAAAAAATCATGAATACCTTTCTTGCAGAAAATACACTTGATGAATTTTCTGTTTGCGGATTTAGTCTTGGAGGAAAATTTGCCATGGCCACAGCAGAATCCTTTCCGGAAAAAACGAAAGCACTTTTTCTAATCGCACCCGATGGAATTAAAACCAGTTTTTGGTACAGCATCGCTACCTATCCCTTTCTGTTTCGGGAATTATTCAAAAGCATGATTACGAAACCGGGTCGATTCGATGCGATCGCTAATATTATTCAATCGATTGGCTTGGTCGATAAAGGTCTCGTTCGATTTGCCGAACATCAAATGAACACGCAGGAAAAACGAAATCAGGTATATTACTCTTGGGTTGTTTTTAGACGATTAACTTTTGATCTCGACAAACTAGCAAAACTCCTGAATGATCATCGCATTCCGGTAACGATGGTTACGGGCCGATACGATAAGGTGATTTTGACTAAGAACATGAATGGCCTTGTTGATAAACTAAATAATCCGCAAGTAGAAGTTTTAGAAGCAGGGCATAATGGGTTGGTAGTTTCTGAAGCTTTGGCGACTATTATTCTTAACCGTACTCAAACAATATCTTAATTAATTGGCTTTCTGATTTGTTTTTTCTCTTCTTGATTGTGTTGCACTCTCTACGTGTTGGCTTGGTGTTGGTGGAAAGCCGTTAGAAAAAGCGAATTTTATTATATTTGATGTATGAGCTTAAGTTCCCTAATAAACGACAAGTTTGATGATTTTATTAACCTATGTAGACAACATCGGGTTAATAAAATTTACGCTTTCGGATCGTCAATAACAGACCAATTTGATCCAGCTAAAAGTGATATTGACATTATAGTTGATTTGGATATTAAAGACCCGATAGAATACGGAGAAACGCTTCTTTCACTCTGGGACAATCTCGAAGTGTTTTTTAAGAGGAAAGTGGACTTGCTAACCGAGGACTCAATACATAATCCGTATCTAAGAAAAAGTATTGAGGCTACAAAAAAATTGATCTATGACGGACAAGGAGAGAAAGTATTTGTCTGACGTTTTATATTCGATAGATCATATTTTATCTTTTACGAATGATCTGAAATCCTTTGAGGAATACAAGAGGAATTTCCTAGTTAAAGGAGCGGTTGAAAGACACCTTGCAATTATCGGGGAGGCGATTAATAAGTTTTTGAAAGAGTCGAAGGAACACGATTTAACTAGCTCCAGACAAATTGTAAGTTTAAGAAATAGGCTGATTCATTCTTACGACAGCGTTGACGACAGAATAATTTGGACAATCGTAAGACGAAATCTTCTTCCCCTGCAAGAAGAGGTCAAGCAAAAGATCGCTTGACGGAAGGGGGTTATTACAAGGTAAAAGTAGTATCAAAAATATTTGGCTACAGGCACGCAGACTTTTAAAAAAAGACTCTACGCGTTCGCACCAAGTACTAAAAGATTTTTTTCACTTTTGTTAGGATTAACTTTAAATTCAATCTTAAAATATTAAAGAATGAGAAAATCAGCAGTTTTGGATTCAATTTCTAACCTACCGGATGAATTTTCTATCGATGATATCATTGAAAGACTAATAATCATTGAAAAAATTGACAAAGGACGACAGCAGGTAAAGGAAGGAAAAACCAATACCGAGGATCAGGCCAAAGCAAAATTGAGTAAATGGTTAAATTGATTTGGACTGACCAAGCAATTGATGATTTGGGGGATATTGGTGACTACATCGCTGAGAACTCCGAGATGTATGCCAAACTAACTATTCAAAAAAATTTATGAAAGAATCGATATCTTAAAAAGCTTCCCTCAAGCTGGGAGAATAGTTGCAGAGAAAAATGAAGAAAATGTTAGGGAGTTAATAGAAGGGAGTTACAGAATTATCTACGAGATTATTTCCGAAAATCTGATTTACATTCTGAGCGTTTATCACAGTGTACGAGATTTAAAATCTTGAGTCGCGTATCTGCACAAGTCATCAACACATGTAAAAGTTATGTCGCTAGAATTCTTCTATTAATTTTAACAGTTTGCTATCGCCATACCTTATACGCAAGGGTTCGCTCTGATCGCTTTAGCGTCCGGTATATCCAATCCTCCTCAACAATCAAACTAATTCAAGCAGAAAAATGATAGAACATCGGCAATAGATGTTATTTTTGCGCATCCTTTAATTAGTCATTCTCTCCATGATTTTATTCTTCCGTTCAAAGGCCAACATTGTTTACGCAGTTGGCATGGAACAACCTTTTCAAAATTCTGAAATTCAGCAACTTGAGTGGCTTCTTGGAGAAGCTAAACCAATGACTGAAAAGCAGCTTACCGGGTTCTTTATCGGCCCCCGAAAAGAAATGATTACTCCTTGGAGTACCAATGCGGTGGAGATCACCCAAACCATGGGCATAAAAGGTATTAACCGAATAGAAGAATTTAAGGAAGTGGCGAATGCAGAGGTGAAGCATGATCGGATGCTTGAACTGTTATATCAAACGTTAGATCAGGATCTTTTTACGATTCATCACACACCAGAGCCGATCGTAGAAATTGATGACATTGCCAACTACAGTAAGAAGGAAGGACTAGCACTCGCCACAGAAGAAATTGAATACCTTAATAACGTAAGCAAAGAACTCGGTCGCAAACTTACCGATAGCGAAGTGTTTGGCTTCTCGCAAGTAAACTCAGAACACTGCCGACATAAAATATTTAACGGCACTTTTATTATTGATGATCAGCAAAAAGAATTCACGCTTTTTCAACTCATCAAACAAACATCGAAAGCGAATCCAAACTTTATTGTTTCTGCGTACAAAGACAATGTAGCGTTTATAAAAGGTCCGCGTGTTGAACAATTTGCTCCGACACGTCAGGATGTTCCTGATTATTTTGCTGTGACTGATTATGATTCGGTAATCTCATTAAAAGCCGAGACGCATAATTTTCCAACGACAGTTGAACCCTTCAACGGTGCTGCCACAGGCTCGGGCGGAGAAATACGCGATCGGTTAGCGGGTGGAAAAGGATCATTACCACTTGCAGGTACAGCAGTGTACATGACGTCTTATCCACGCTTAGAAAATGGAA
>JBBRFY010000038.1:0-23863 GCA_038241205.1 Cytophagales bacterium | reverse complement strand
CCTTTCAAACCTTTTTTGCTGAGCATATGTAGATAATATGACATTATACGTTGTTGAAATTTTTTTATTCAGGCTCATCGTGATAGCTATCCGCTGGATATCGCTTTCAGTTTTTGGAATAAAGTGAAACAGCTTGCTGATCAAGGAAGAATAATTAGTATCGATAAAGTCAAAAATGAGATTTATGACAAAAATGATGCTTTAGAGGCTTGGTGTAAAGCTAATTTACATGATCATTTCTTCAAGGAATCAAACGAGATAATGGCGGCATACGAAAAGGTCATTTCTTGGGCAATTTCAAGAAGCTCTCACTATATGCCCAATGCGCTAAATGAATTTTTAGATGCAGATGAAGCTGATGCTTATATTGTTGCCTATACTTTATCAGACTTTGTCAATAGAGTAGTTGTTACCCAAGAGAGAAGTGATCCAAAAAGAAAGAATAAGGTAAAGATTCCTGAAGCATGCAACGCTTTGAATGTTGAGTTTGTAAACACCATGGATATGTTTAGAAAATTGGGAGAAACGTTCTGAAGTTTCACTAGTGAATTATGTCAAACACAATGCATCAATTTGAACGAGCTTCTAGTTCCATTCCTGAGCCGATCGTTCACAGTTCCATGAATAATCTTTCGATAAAATGAATCAAGAATATACTTCAGAAAAAACCTTTGATAATATTGACTTCAAAGAAAATCCGCTTCCTGTCGGGGAATACGAACACTGTACATTTTTAAACTGCGATTTTTCAAATTCAAGCTTTGCGAACATAAAATTTATTGAATGTGTGTTTGAAAGTTGTAACCTCAGCATGGTTACATTAAACAAGACCGCATTACAAGAGGTGATATTTAAAAATTGCAAGATGTTAGGCTTGCGCTTTGATGCATGCACCGAGTTTGGTTTGTCAATGATGTTTGACAATTGCAATCTGAATCATTCTTCTTTCTATCGAACAAAATTAAAGAAGACACCCTTTAAAAATACAAAACTACAAGAAGTTGATTTTACTCAATGTGATCTCACCAATTCTGTTTTTGAAAATTGCGACTTTCTGAACGCAACGTTTGATAAAACGATAATTGAAAAAGCTGACTTTCGAACATCATTCAACTACTCTATTCATCCTGAAACAAATAGAATTAAAAAAGCCAAGTTTTCATTAAGTGGTGTTGCCGGACTTTTAGACCGATATGATATTGAGGTTGATTCTAAAAGCTAAATGAAAATGGACTTTAGGATTGAAATATTATCAGAGAAGAAGTTGATAGGTAAGCGCATTCAAATGTCACTAGCCAACAATAGAACTTTTGAATTGTGGAAAAGTTTTATGCCAAGGCGAAAGGAAATAAAAAAGAGCATTGGCACAGATTTGTTTTCCATACAAATTTATTCGCCAACCTATGATTTTGCGAAAGTAAATCCCGATGCGGTATTTGAAAAGTGGGCAGCATTAGAAGTTGTGGATTTTAATTTTATTCCCGATGGAATGGAAGCCATTACATTACCAGGCGGATTGTATGTTGTCTTTCTGCATCGAGGCGCAGCAAGTTCAGGGTACAAAACATTTCATTATATTTTTGGAAGTTGGTTGCCCAATTCAGAATACCTATTGGATAGCAGACCCCACTTTGAAATTTTGGGAGAGAAGTATAAAAATGAAGAAGCTGATTCCGAAGAGGAAATTTGGATACCTATTCGACAAAGAAAATAATCAAGACACTTTTTTAAACAGACACCTTATACAGTTCCGCTAATTTCGCGACAGTAAAATCAATTTCTTCTATTGTATTGTATTTGCTAAAGGAGAAACGAACGGCACCTCGTTTTGATTCTGGATACAACGCAGCCAATACGTGCGAACCGGTTGTTGCACCACTCGAGCATGCGCTTCCGCCTGATGCCGATATGCCTTGTAAGTCAAGATTAAATAGTAACATGGAGTTCTCTTCTGATTCAGGCAAGCTTACATTCAACACCGTATATAAACTTTTATTCAGATCGGCACAATTTCCATTGAACGTTACGCCAGGCACAGATGCCTTCAGTTGCTCAATCATTCTTGCTTTCAATGCTGCAATATGTTGAACGTGTTCATCCATATCGCGATAGGCAATCTCTAATGCTTTTGCTAAGCCAATAATGCCGTACACATTTTCGGTTCCGCCACGCATGTTGCGTTCTTGCGCTCCGCCATGCACAAAGGGTTGTATCTTTTTATCTTTTCGAATGAACATAAAGCCAATACCTTTTGGCCCATGGAATTTATGAGCAGCCGCTGTTAACCCGTGTACTTTTATTTTGCTGAGATCATGAACATAATGACCAACCGTTTGAACCGTGTCTGAATGGAAGTATGCATTGTGTTCAGCACACAAAGAAGCAACGCGTTCCATATCAAGTAAATTTCCAATTTCGTTGTTTGCTTGCATGAGCGAAACCAACGCATTGGAGTTTTGCTTTAGCAATGTTTCAAGATGCGATAGATCAACATTGCCTTTTTCATCAAGCTTAACAAAGTGAAGATGAATCAGTCCTTTTTTCTCGAGGATATGTAACGTATGTTCAACAGCGTGGTGTTCAATAGACGATGTAATAACGTCTTTAATTCCATAGGTATGAATGGCAGAAGTAAGAATTGCATTGTCGGCTTCTGTTCCGCCAGAGGTAAAAATAATTTCGCCTGGTGTGCCGTGCATAAGCTCAGCAATTTTCTTTCGGGCTGACTCAATTGCTGCGCGAACTTTTCTTCCATGTGCATGTGTAGACGAAGGGTTGCCAAAGTCGTTAAGCATAAACGGCTTCATCGCTTCGAATACTTCAAGATCGAGTGGTGTGGTGGCTGCGTTGTCTAAATAAATTTTCATGACCATACTCTGTTCTAAATCTTCCTCTGGGAAGACATCTTAGACCTTTCCCGCACTTTTTTTTGTGAGCTGCTTTCTTCCGAAGAAGGGTTGGGGTAAGATTTACTTCTCTGCTATAATTTCTTTTATGTCTGCAATAATTTTTTTCGCTAAGGTATCTGCCTTCGCTTCCACATCCGATTCTGCATAAATGCGAATAATGGGTTCGGTATTCGACTTGCGTAAATGAACCCACTCCTTATCAAATTCAATCTTTACACCATCAATGGTATTAATGGGTTGATTTTTATATTTTTTCTTCACTGATTCCAATACCGCGTCAACATCAATATCAGCGGTAAGCTCAATTTTATTTTTAGAGATGATGTAGTTTGGATACGATGCGCGCAAGCGTGATAAACTGATGTTTGATTTTGCGAGATGTGTGAGCAATAACGCAATACCGACTAATGCATCACGACCATAATGTAGTTCAGGTAAAATAACTCCGCCATTACCTTCACCACCAATCAACGCATTTGATTCTTTCATCATAGCAACAACGTTCACTTCGCCAACGGCAGAAGCAAAATATTCACCACCGGCTTTCTCGGTAACATCGCGTAAAGCGCGTGTGGAAGAAAGATTGGAAACCGTATTACCTTTCTTTTTCTTACTGTTATTCAAAACATAATCGGCAACAGCAACCAATGTATATTCTTCGCCAAAAGGAGTTCCGTCCTCACTAATCAATGCAAGCCGATCTACATCTGGGTCAACGACAATACCCAAATCGAATTTACCTTTCTCAATCTCGCGACAAATGTCCCTTAAGTTTTCAGGCAATGGTTCTGGGTTGTGCGGAAAATGTCCGGTGGGCTCACAATACATTTCTTTTACAGAAACACCCAACGCTTTCAGCAACATCGGCACGGCTATACCACCCGTTGAATTCACCGCGTCCACCACCACTTTAAAGCCTCTGTTTTTTATTGCCTCAACATCCACCAACGACAATTTCAAAATCATGTCGATATGTTTTTGCAGATAATCAGATTTCTGTTCGTACTTACCTAGTTTCGTTACCGGTGCAAAATCAAAAGCTTCCGCTTCGGCAATGGCTAACAATTCTTCACCTTCTTTGCCTGAAATAAATTCACCCTTTTCATTTAATAATTTCAAAGCATTCCATTGTGCAGGATTATGACTTGCCGTAAGTATAATTCCGCCCGCTGCTTTCTCAAGCGGAACAGCAATTTCAACTGTGGGCGTTGTTGATAAACCCAAGTCGATAACATCAATGCCTAAACTTTGCAATGTTGCCGTAACCAAAGCATTAACCAACGCGCCAGAAATTCTCGCATCGCGGCCAATCACTACCGTGAGCGATCCTTTTTTCTTTTTTAATAATGTACCGTAAGCAGCCGTAAATTTTACAACATCTACGGGTGTTAAATTTTCACCTGGTTTGCCTCCTATTGTTCCGCGAATACCGGAAATCGACTTGATTAATGCCACACTTAGCTTGGTTTAGAAATTCGGATTGCAAAGGTAATAAGATTACGGAATGTGAGGTAAAGAAATAGAGTGCGGCAGTGCATGATGGTTTTTGTGTGTTGGGGTCATGGCCAAGCGAGGCGCAAGGCCACCGGGCTTTCCGTTCCAAGCCGCAACACCAGAAGTTGCCCGCCACGCACCTCGAGTGGCTTGCGTTTAGAGAATTTTTTCTAGCGCACTTTGGGCTTTCCACTGCAATCCCTTGCCCGCGTACGCCAGCTGCGTGTTACTTTGCAAAACGCTACAACACCCGAAGTATCTACAATGCTACTTCCCTTTATTTTCTCGCATCATTTCAGAGTAGCCCTTTTGCTTTGTAAATCCTTCTATCGCTTGTATAATTCGCTTTGTTTTCGTTTGACTTGTCTTTGCACTTTCAATCCATCTGCTGTAATATCGTTGATGCGATCCCGGCAACGATTTAAAAAATTGCAACGAGATAGGATCGTCTTTTAAACACGCCATCAAATCAGGCGATAGAATAATTTGCCGTTCATCTTCTTCTAACGTTACCGTTACTTTATCACCGTGCTTTTTGCCGATTGCTTTTCGCATTGCACCGTTAATTGGCAAAATAAAAGCACCTTCGCCCATCGGTAGAATAGCAGTCTTTTCAATGAGGTGACCATCTAAACTTCCCTTAACACGAAACGATACCTTATTATCCGATTTTAATTTTTTTGCTTGCGCAGCACTGATTTCAACAAAAGTCCATCCGGTTTTTTCGCCCTTCTTATCAAACTTTTGTATGGTGGTGTTGAACTTGATCATAGACTAAATAAAAGGAATCTCTAAAAATCTCCGTTTCCCTTCTCAACTGGAAAACGGAAGGGATGAGGCTAGTAAAATAAGAATTTTCAGTGATGCTATAAAGATACGTTCATACTGTAAAAAGTAAAAATGGTATCTACAACAATCATCCTTACCTTTGATGCATGTCAATCGAAAACGATATTAAGCAAGATAAATTCGGCAGTGAATATCATAAGGCCAACATTAATATTATGTACACCAGTGGCTGGTTGTACAATCGCAACGCCTCGCACTTAAAACACCATGGCATTACGCCCGAACAATTTAATGTGTTGCGAATTCTTCGCGGAAGCCATCCAACAAAAATGATGTTGTCAGATATTACAAGCCGCATGATTGACAAGAGTAGCAATTGTACACGGCTGGTAGAAAAGCTGCGTATAAAAAATTTAGTAAGCAGAGAAATTTGCAAGAACAATCGCAGACAAGTAGATATTGGCATTACTACAAAAGGACTTTCGCTGCTTACAAAAATTGATAAAGACGCTGAACAATGGCTGGGATGGACTAAGAACATATCGCAAGCGGAAGCAAAAGAATTGAATCGTATTCTCGATAAACTTCGCGATACATAAATTTGCAAAAGATATCATCCTAAACGAAAATCAGATTGTATGTTTTTACACAGCACCTTTATTTATAATGTTAGACTATCTCTAAAATCCTTCTTCTATACTTCTCCGCAGGAGAAGGGAAGGCGTAAGGCCAATGCAAAAATCTTTAAAGATGCTTTTAAAATATTAACTATTGTGCGCTATGTCATCATTCATTGAAAATGAATTTTCCGAAACGGAAACCATAACGTCTGCTATTCGCTTCATCAACAGCACGGCCAGCCATATTTTTCTTACCGGAAAAGCGGGCACCGGCAAAACTACTTTTCTAAGAAATCTTGCAAAGCGAACACACAAACAATTTGTTGTTGTGGCACCAACCGGTATTGCCGCGTTAAATGCCGGAGGTGTTACGGTTCATTCGCAATTTTTATTTCCATTCGGCATGTTTCTGCCGGATCGATCTATTACGGAAGATTTTACGACAAGCGGAAATTTCTTTACTGCAAATACCTTAGCGCGAAAACATCCATTAAACAGTTTGCGCAAACAAGTATTGCGATCAATCGATTTACTGGTGATTGATGAAGTGAGTATGCTTCGTGCCGATTTACTTGATGCGATTGACTATCGGTTGAAAGCAGCGAAAGGTAATTTTAATGAAAGTTTTGGTGGCGTTCAACTTTTGTTAATTGGCGATCTGTATCAGCTTCCACCTGTTTTAAGAAGAGAAGAAGAAATGCAGCTAAAACCGTATTACAAAACTGCTTGGTTTTTTGAATCGCAAGCATTGCAAAACGATGGCTTCACCTACATTGAACTCGATAAAATTTTTCGCCAACGCGATGATCTCTTTATTGATCTGTTAAACAACTTACGCAACAACCAAACAACGCGTCAAGATATAGAAGAGCTAAATAAACATTACAAACCTGCACACGAAATTCAAAATCTAAAAGAGGTAATTACCTTAACAACACACAATCGCAAAGCAGATGAATTAAATCAGAAAGCGTTGCAAGAACTAAAATCTAAATCGCATGTTTTTAGTGCATCTGTAGAAGGCGAATTTCCAGAGAATATGTATCCGCTTTTGCAGCGGTTGGAATTGAAAGAAGGCGCACAAGTTATGTTCACCAAAAATGACAATGAAGGTAAAGCGTATTTTAATGGAAAGTTAGCTACGGTAATTTCGATTAGCGATGATGAGATAGAAGTTTCGATGGCAGAAACACACACGCCATACACATTGAAAAAAGAAGTGTGGGAAAATAAAAAGTATACAGTCAATACCTTTTCGAAAGAACTAGATGATGAGGTGATTGGCACGTTCGAACAGTATCCTATAAAACTCGCATGGGCTATTACCGTTCACAAAAGTCAGGGGCTTACGTTTGATAAAGCGATTATTGATGTAGGAGAAGCCTTTGCCGATGGTCAGGTATATGTAGCGTTGTCGCGGTTGCGTTCATTAGATGGTTTGATTTTGCGCACGCGCATTGATCCAAATGTAATCAGCACCGATAAGCAAGTTGTTTCATTTAGTGAAGCGAACAACCGGCCTGATGAACTGCCCGTTAAGATGAAAGCAAAGCAGATGGAATATATTCATCAGCTTATAGTTAAAACGTTCGATTTTGAAACGTTGCTCAAAGAGATTGCCTACATCAGAAAAAATAAATCGGAGGCACACGAATTTGATGAGGAGACTATGAAACCTGTGCTGGAACAAATAAGTGTTGCGCTTTTAGCGGAAGCAGAAAATACCTTAAAATTTAAGCACCAGCTATTAAACCTGTTGCAAGAAAATCTTCTGCCACAGTTGCTTGAGCGAATAAAAAAAGGAAGTGACTATTATAAAAATATTCTTGCGCACGTTGCTAGAAAACTTTTGCAACATCTTGAAGAGATGAAAAAACAAAAGCGTGTGAAAGGATATGTAACCAGCCTCACTGATCTCGATCAACTTTTTTCGAAGAAAGAAGAGCAGGTAGATAAAGCACTTTATCTCACCGAAGCCATCTTGGAAGATCGGAATCATTTTGATTTCACACACCTTACAGAGAATAGAACAACAGCACGCGCTAAACTTCTCGATGAAATTAGAAAAACCGTTGGGGCAAAGCCTGTGAAGGAAAGGAAATTGAAAGGCGTACGAGCATCAAAGAAAAAGAAAGACGAAAAGATTAGCACCTATGAAATTACCTTTAACCTAATTGAACAAGGTAATTCGATTGAGGACATTGCAAAGCAAAGAGACCTTGCTGTCGGAACAATCGAATCGCATTTTGCTAAACTCGTTGCCGCGGAACGTGTTAGCATTTTTAAAATGATGAGTGAAGAAAATGTTAATACCATTGCATCGGCAATGAAAGAATTACCGGATGGCTTTTCTTCAAAAGATTTATTCGATGTGCTTCAGGGGAAATTTGGCTATGGAGCAATTCGTGCAGTGATGAGTTATCATGCATTCACATCTCGCGAGATAGACGAGTAGGTAAATTGAAATTGACTTTCAAGAATTTTGTCACAGCAGCGTCTCCCGCCTCGGGGACGCTGCGTTATCGCAAAACTAAAGCACAACTTTTTTTACATTTCACTGTTGGTTTGTTTTACAGGTATCCAAATGCTAACCGCTGTACCTTTTTCAAATGTAGATTCTAAATGTAACGTTCCGCGTAATTTTCCTACGGCCTTTTTTACTATATACAATCCGAGACCATTACCTTTCGATTGTTCACTGCCACGAAAGAACATATCGAATAATTTTTCCTGATATTCTTCTTCAACACCTTGGCCGTTATCTTGGATTGTAATTTCTACTCCTCCGTATTTTTCGATGGCCTGCATCATAATAAACGGTTCGCTTCTTCCTCGAAATTGGATTGCATTTTCTACTAAGTTCTCAACAATAATTTTTAAGAAAGCAGGGTAGGAAAGAAAGGTGGATATGTTCGCTACGCTAATTGAAACACGAATACCAAACTGATCAATTGCTTCACGATAAACATCGCGGGCGCTTTCAAAAACAGCTTGCATGGATACTTCTTTATACACAAATTGATGTGCACCAACATCGCTAATGGATTGAAGTTTTATCAACATACGATCTAAGTTCACTGCAGTTTCCTTTACCTTTTCAAATAAATTTAGAGCGTTTGTGTCTTTCACTGTAATCTTAGCAACTTCACTCAAACCCATAAACGTTGTGAGCGGTCTCCTAAAATCATGAGACGATCGATAGAAAAAAGTATCCAGTTCTTTGTAAGCCTGCTGCATGTCACGTGTGCGTTCTCTTACCTTCTGTTCCAGATTTTCATTTAATTCTGAAACAATATTGTTGCTTTCTCGCAGCTCTTCGGCTTGTGTTTCAAGTTCTTTTTGTTTCTCTGCCAACTCACTATTAAGATGTACGAACTGCGAATTTGCTTCTGATATCTCTTCGGACTGCACTGCCATCGCTTCTTGTTTTTCTGCCAACTCCATGTTTAGCAAAATCAACGAATTGTTGGTTTCTGTCATCTCTTCAGATTGTGCCTGAATCTCTTCGTTGCGCTCTTGCACCTCCTCGTTCAATCGGCTCATTTTTTTAAAGTAGCGGTATAGCGTATAGGCCAACGCGCTTAATAGAATTATTCCCACAACGCTTGCTATGATGAAAAACAGTTGACGCTGAATTCTGTTCTTCTGAATTATGATTTTATCCTCCTGAACTTGTTTGCTTTTATTTAATAATTGTATTTCCTGATCTTTCCTTTCTAATTCATAAACACTTTTTAGCGCTAATATGCGATTGGTTATATTTGTTGAAATGACCGAGTCTTTTATTTTTTCATAGAGAAAACTATAATCCAACGCCTCATTCAATTGGCCGCTTGCCAGTAATAGAAGTCGTTTCTCACGATAGACATACACTAATATGTATGCCGCGTGTATCGATTTTGCTGTTCGTTCTGCACTGTCGAGGTAGTATTTTGCATTTTCTAAATCATTCATCTTCGTGTAAATACTTCCTATACCCAAGGTTGCCCAGCAGGTGCCATAGGTATCAAGAATCTCATCCGATATTTCCAGACTTTGTTTTTGCAATTGCAATGCTTTCTGCAAGAGTCCTAACGATTCAAAAATTTCACCCATGTTATTTAATGTGGAGCCTACATCTTGTTTGTTTTCAAGTTGGGTTCTTATTAAAAGTGCATTTTCAAAACTTTGCAACGCTTCTTTATTTTTATTTTCTTGTTGAAGGAGCAGTCCGTTCATATTGTAAGCCGAACCTTCATAGTTTTTAAAACCATTCTTTTTTGCAATCGATAGTGCCTCGTCAATAAATTCATGAGCAGAAGCGGCCTGTTCTATTCGATAATAATTTCTGCCGATAATAAGTTGCGCCCTAACTTTTTCTATTATAAAATTTTTCTCTTCACTAATTTTTAGCGCTTCAAACCCATTTTTTAAACTGATATCGTAGCTATCATTCTTTTCTAAAAGCTCTGCCAAATCGAGTAAGAGTTTAACATATTGCTGAAGATTACCGTTTGCTAAATAAAAGTTTTTCACATCTTCCAAAATCGAAAGTGCCTCTTGAAACCGATATTTTTTAAAAAGTATAAAGGCTCTTTGATATTTAACATCCTTTTGAATTTCTGATTCCAACTCCGGATCGACATACTGTTCAGCTCGCGCTAAATATTCTGAAGCCTTCTCAAGGTCAGATTGATTCAGATACCATTTCGATAGCAGCACCAAGACATCGACTAATAGTATTTTGTCGGATAATTTTTCGCGAATGGCGAGCGATCGTTTAAGGTATTGTAGTTCTTCTCTGGGTTTTGATGTAAAGGCGTAATACCTGCTTAGATTTCTGTAAAGCATCGATAGATGCCATGGATTAAGACTATCTTTTAAAACAATGCGCGACTGATCGTACCAATATTTTGCAGAATCGTAACGTCCTTGTTCTCTAAAAATATTTCCAATCTGAACAAGAGCATATCCTTGCCAACCACGATTGTTAATTTGTTTTGCGCGATCATGCCCCAGGCTTAGTGTTTGAAGTGCTTGCTCTGTATTTCCTGCCAAACTTTCGCAAACACCTTTAATAATAATTGCTTCCGATAAACCTTTTGCGTAATTAATTTTTCGCGCTAATGATTCTGCTCTATCAAGGTGTTGGGATGCCTTTTTATAATCGATGATAATTAGTTTGAAGGCAAGCTCGTTGAGGGCATCTACTTGTGCTTTGCCAGATGAAATAGTAACAAGATTTTGAAGACTATCAATCTCCGTACGTTGCGCACAAGTAACTTGAATGGTAAACCAAAATACGAGTGTAAACATCAATTGCTTGAACGAACAATAAATATTTTCACAGAAATGATAATGGTTCTTTACCATTTCGAAAAGTAGTATAAAAATCTTTACTATGTTAGATACAAATTGAACCGTATTCAAAAACTTATATTCGGCCGCAAAGAAAGTTTCTCTTCAGATTATTCAGATTGTAACGACCGTGAGATGATGGCGCTTGCCAGCGAGTCATCTCAATTGGTATTAGACGAGGGTAAAAATGTGCTTGCTCTCATTATACTGAATGATAAGAATTTCATGACGCCAAAGGTAATGCGCCACTTTGAAAGGGTAACCCAAGCTAATAATCCAATGGTTGATAAAGTAGCAATCGTAGGGTTAAACTCGACAAAAAAAATAATTTTGAGGATATAATCTTTTATTCAAACAAGATTTTAGGGCGTTTTGATACTCGCGAAGAAGCGATTGCGCATTAGATTGATGACAGATAAAAATATCGTTTTCAAAATTTCTCACGATAACTTCTCCCCGAAACTTAAATCGCCAGCATCGCCTAAACCAGGCACAATGTAAAATTGATGATTAAGTTTTTCGTCAATGGCGCAAGTCCAAACGGTGAAAGGAATTTTTAGTTTCTCCTGAATGTATTTTATTCCTTCGGGTGCTGCGATAACAACAGCAACGTGAATGTGCGATGGTGCGCCATGCTTCATCAAGACCTCTATTGTTTGAATGATGGAGCGACCGGATGCCAGCATCGGATCAATCAAAATTACTTCTCGGTTTTTTAAAGGTGGTGCGGCAAGGTATTCGAGATTGATCACAATCTCTTCTTCATTCTCTTTGCGATAGGCTCCGATAAAACCACAATCAGCTTTATCGAAAAAATTATTGAAGCCTTGAAAGTAAGGTATGCCTGCGCGCAGAATGGTGATCAAGACCGGCTCAGCCTTGAGTGCAAAAGCATCCATCTTACCCATTGGTGTTTCTATGCTTTCTTTTTCATAGGTAAGTTTCCTGGAAATCTCATATGCCATGATCTCTCCGAGTCGTTCCATGTTTTTACGAAAGCGCATGCGATCGTTTTGAATATTCTTGTCGCGTAGTTCTAATAAAAACTGATTGACGATTGAATTTTGCTCAGTAAGGTTGTGGATCATAATTCAACGCATTTTTATTTTTTTACAATACGAAGTGCATCTATATAAAACTGCTTAACCTAAAAACTTCATTGTGAAAATCAAACTTAATTTTGTTAATCGGTAATTTTGTGATCAACAATTTTTGAATTGTTTTGAGCGGAAGTCGAACACGCAGTCCATGAAAGGAAAATTAAATAGAAAAAATTTTCATACTGGGATGAAAGGTAATACGCAAAAAAGTATGCGTTCTAATTTGTTATCGGCAGTTTCTCCGGTACAATAATCGCTGAACTGAAAAATCTTTTTACTTCACTGTAATCTTGTTGCGCATCAAGGCGATTGTAATATTTGCCTACTTTAACTTTAAAATTGGGCTGAGAATATTGAATGTCGGCTTCCATTGCCGGCAGCGCAGCGTTCATTTGCTTTTTTGCCGCAAGGGCATCTTCTTTTTTTAATCCTGTATAAATCTGAATCGTAAAACCTTCTATGTAATTGCGAGACAAATTGTATCGATCGATACTATCTAGCACAACATCAATTTGTTTGTTCACCGCATGTTTGGGTTCTACATAGGTAGTTTGCTTTCTCTCTTCTGAGCTAGTGGTAGTGTTTGCATCATTAATAATGGGTTCTGCCTTTGGTCGCCAGATAGTAAGGTCTTCAGAATATTTTGATTGTGTTGCCGTTGTGCTACTCTTTTGAGTAGCACAACTTGCCAACACAATAGCAATCAAAATGATTAGAAATGAAAGTCTGAATTGTTGCATAATTAATCGATTACGATGCACTTATTATTGAGAATATCGTCTTCTACTTTTTTATATTTCACATCACGCAACACGGTGCCATCAGCATACTGCACGTTTACTTTATCGTTTCGTCCTGCTACCTTATCTGATTTTACTGGCATTACCTTTTCTTGTGGTGGTCTATTCGGTTGAGGTTGCTGTCCACCGCCACCGCTTAACAGAGATTTCGATTCTTCTTTCTGCTCATTCAACTTTACACGGCTTCGCTGCGCATGTGCTTCCTGAACCTGATCGGGTTTTTGAATTGGTATATCGGCCTTCAACAAGAACGAAATAGTTTCTTCGTTTACTTTTGCTACAAATCGTTTAAACAATTCAAATCCTTCAAACTTGTAAATCAACAGCGGATCTTTTTGTTCATACACCGCATTTTGAACCGATTGTTTTAAGTCGTCCATCTCGCGCAAATGTTCTTTCCAAAGTTGGTCTATAATGGCTAAGGTAATCATCTTCTCCATCGACTTCACTAATTCGGTGTTATGTGTCTGCACACATTTCTGCAGGTTGGCCGCTACACCAATTTGTTTTTTACCATCGGTAAACGGAACCAGAATATTTTCTACTGTTGCGCCACGTGTTCGGAAAATGTCTGTAACAATTGGCATTGCCTTATCGGCCACAGCCTTATTTTTTTGGTTGTAGTGCGCCAGTGCTTTGTTATAAAGATCGTCTGTTAATTTTGTTGGATCTTGTTTCGTAAAATTCTCTTTTGAAATTTCATAATCAAGACCGAGTGTAGTCAACGCATTCAAACGAAGGCTATCGTAATCGCTTGCATTTTTTGCATTGATCACCATGTCTTCTGATGTATCATACAGCATCGTTAAGATATCCAATTGAAGGCGTTCACCGAACAATGCATTTCGTCTTCGTTTGTAAATTACCTCACGCTGCGAGTTCATCACGTTATCGTATTCAAGCAAGCGCTTGCGAATACCAAAGTTATTCTCTTCTACTTTTTTCTGCGCACGTTCAATAGAACTTGTCACCATAGAGTGTTGAATTACCTCTCCTTCTTTCAAACCGAGTTTGTCCATGATGCGGGCAATACGTTCGGGCATGAACAAACGCATAAGGTTATCTTCCAACGAAACATAAAACTGCGTGGTGCCCGGGTCACCCTGACGGGCCGAACGACCGCGCAACTGTCTGTCCACACGTCTTGATTCGTGACGCTCTGTTCCAATAATGGCTAATCCTCCAGCAGCTTTCGATTCGGGTGTAAGCTTTATATCGGTACCACGACCGGCCATGTTTGTGGCAATGGTTACCGTGCCTGACTTTCCTGCTTCGGCAACAATATCAGCTTCGCGCTGATGTTGCTTTGCATTCAATACCTGATGTTTAATTTTTCTGATTTGCAACATCCGACTGATCAATTCAGAAATTTCGACAGAGGTTGTACCTACCAAAACAGGTCTGCCTTCACCTGTAAGTTTAACAATCTCATCAATGGCTGCATTAAATTTCTCTCGTGTGGTTTTATATACAAGATCTTCATGATCTTTTCTGATTGCCGGTCGATTGGTTGGAATAGTAACAACATCAAGTTTATAAATATCCCAAAGTTCTCCTGCTTCTGTTTCCGCAGTACCCGTCATCCCCGCAAGCTTATGATACATGCGGAAATAATTTTGTAAGGTAATGGTGGCGTACGTTTGTGTTGCGTCTTCTACCTTTACATTTTCCTTTGCTTCAATAGCCTGATGTAAACCATCTGAATATCTTCTGCCATCGAGCACACGACCGGTCTGCTCATCTACAATTTTTATTTTTCCATCAACAATAATGTATTCGGTATCTTTTTCGAAAAGCGTATAGGCTTTCAATAATTGATTGACACTATGGATGCGTTGCGATTTTGTTTGATACTCACGAATCAATTCTTCTTTGCGATGAAGTCTTGCTGTTTCATCAAAGGCATTGTCTTTCTCTAACTTATTGAGTTCTGTTCCAATCTCAGGCATGATGAAGAATTTTGGATCTTCACCTTCACCCGTAATCAAATCAATTCCCTTTTCTGTTAAGTCAACACTGTTATCTTTTTCATCGATGATAAAATACAAAGGTTTATCGGCCTCTGGCATGTTGCGTTTGTTGTCTTGCAAATAGAAGTTCTCCGTTTTTTGAAGAACATTTCGGACACCGCTTTCGCTAAGGTATTTAATCAGTGGCTTATGTTTCGGCATAGCACGGTGTGCTCTAAACAACGGAAGGCCACCATCTTTTTCGTTGTTCTCTTTTATTAATTTTTTAGCCTCGTTTAAATATTCGTTCACTAATTTTTTCTGTGCCTCTACTAACTTGAAAATGCGTGGCTTCAAATCATAAAACTCATGCTCATCACCACGCGGAACGGGTCCTGAAATAATTAACGGAGTACGGGCTTCATCAATTAACACAGAGTCAACCTCATCAATCATAGCATAATGATGTGCACGCTGAACCAGTTCGCCTGGATCTTTTGCCATGTTATCACGCAAGTAGTCGAAGCCAAATTCATTGTTTGTTCCATAGGTAATATCTGCGCGATAGGCTGCCTTGCGTTCGTCTGAATTAGGTTCGTGTTTATCAATACAATCTACGCTGATGCCATGAAACTGAAATATGGGTGCCATCCATTCGCTATCTCGCGTTGCGAGATAATTGTTTACTGTAACAATATGGACACCACGTCTTGCCAACGCATTTAAAAAAGCAGGGAATGTAGCAACCAGAGTTTTACCTTCACCGGTTGCCATCTCAGAAATTTTACCTTGGTGCAATACAATACCACCAATGATCTGAACTTCGTAGTGCATCATATCCCAGGTGATTAAATTTCCACCCGCCATCCATTGATTATGCCACTGTGCTTTGTCTCCCGAAATCTTAATGTTTTCGTGAGTTGCTGAAAACTGACGATCAAAATCCTGAGCCGTTACTTCAAGATATTCATTTTCTTTAAAACGTCTGGCGGTATCGCGCACAATGGCGAAGGCTTTAGGAAGTACCTTCATCAACACTTTTTCTAATTCGGTATTGCGGGTTTTTTCAAGCGCATCAATTTGTGCAAAAATTGATTCTTTATCATTTATATCGAGATCGGGCGAGCTGGCAACTTTTTCATGTAGCCCAGCGAGCTGATCATCAATATCTTTAAGTTCCTGATTGATAAAATTCTGGATTTTCTTCGTCTCATTTCGAAGTTCATCATTGCTAATGTTCTGAAGTGTTTCGCCTTCTTGCTTGGTTTGTTCAACCAACGGCATTATACTTTTGATGTCTTTCTCTGACTTGGTTCCAAAAATTTTGGCAATGAATTTCAGCATGGTGTTCGTTATCCGTTAATGGTTAATCGTTAACGGTTATCTGTTTTCCCTTAAAGGAAGACGGATAAAGATTAACGATCCCCGAAGGGAGGCAAAGTTAAATTGTTTTTTGAGATTGGGGAATGACAATTATAGAACCAAATCGCCTGCAAACACCATTTTGGCAGAACTATCGGAACAAAATTAAGAAACGAGCGTCAAGATCTGTTAGACTGGCTAAACTTAAAGACTTTTTAGCATCCAAGGATTAAGTACTTTTACACCCGATATATTTTTAAAATCTTCCGTATTCCTAGTGAGGAGTGTAAAGTCAAAAACTAAAGCGGTAGCAGCTCCTTTGCGAGCGGATATCTATAGTCACATTCACAATCTCTTTGCTCAAATCAAGTACAATCGGGTTTCGAATAAATTTATTTAAAAATTCTTTCTCACCTAGGCTCGCATTAAATCCTAACAGTTCGATTTGTGTCATCACGGATAAATACGGGGATGACTGGTTGATGACATCATCGAGAAAGTCTTATCCTGCATTAGGTATTTTACCAGCAAAATAATCAATGGCTACATTGGTATCAATTAAATGCGATCCCATTCATTTCTTGAATCAGAAACATACTTTTGAAGAACATCAGCCGTTTCGCTGGAAAGTTTGCCGCGGAATTGTTCAGACAATTTTTGCGTTGACGGAATTTCATTCGCCATAACCTTGATCAAATGGAGTTCCTCCAATTGCTTCAAAAGCTTCAACGAGTTTTTATTCAATAACTGAACAATGACGGTCTCCATAATTTTCCAGATTATTATCAGGCATACCAAAGATAATGATTGCCCGGTTTGATTACAACGACAAAAGTCGTCTCTAAATTTCAATAGTTCCTTCGAACACCATTTTGGCAGGGCCAATCAAAAATATTTCTTCGAATGTGCCTGCATGTCCGGTTTTAAATTCAACCGACAGGTCGCCACCCTTTGTTTTAATCTTGACAGGTGATGAATATTGAGCATGCGATACAGCAAGCGCAGCTGCGGTTACACCCGTTCCGCAAGAGAGTGTTTCATCTTCTACACCACGCTCGTATGTGCGAACGGCAATTGTATTATCGGGAAGTAGTTCTACAAAATTTACATTCGTTCCTCCAGGTTTAAAATTTTCGCTGTAGCGGATTTTTTTTCCTTCCTCATACACCGAATAGTTATTGAGATCTTTTACAAAGCGAATAAAATGTGGAGAGCCTGTATGAATAAAAAAATCTTCACCGATGCGTTTCACTTCTTTTACATCGGTCATTTTTAAACGGATGATGCCGCTCGATAAAAGTTCGGCATAATGCGGGCCATCATACGCTTGGAAGTTAATGTTGCCATCTACTAAACCAAGGTGTGATGCAAAATGAACTGCCGCACGACTTCCATTGCCGCACAGACTTTGTGAGCCATCACTGTTATAATATTCAAGATTGAAATTTAACGAAGGATGGTTTTCAATCAGCATTAATCCATCGGCACCAATACCAAACTTGCGGTCACAGATTTTTTCAATCTGCTCTTTTGTAAACGACATTTTGCGCTGGCGATTATCTACCAAAACAAAGTCGTTGCCTGTTGCCTGATATTTATGGAAATGGAATTTCATTTTCGAGTTCGAAGTTTGGATTTAAAGTTCTGCTATGCGAAACGTTAACCCCGAGACTAAATCATTTTACTTCTTCGTAGTCAACGTATTCACCACCACCAAGCTTGCTCTTTTTTGTTTTTGGTGGAGTTTCATTTTGCTTCCGCTTTAAATCATTTAATTCTTGCGAAGCAGCTCCTGCACGAAAGAAGAATGAACCTACCTTGTAGACTATGTATAGTATGAGACCAAAGATGATTAAAATCCTAAACATGATTTTTTCTTGTTTAACAGCTTAACAAAGGTAGGCGTTCAAAAACAATTAGCAATTTGATAAACAATAAATACATAGCACCATTGTTAACTTAAAATCTATCCTTGTAATCTCCTGTAATACAAAAGTCGTTCTTGATACTGAATTATTGCACCCCGTTGCATATGACTTATATCGCTATAAAGAAACATTTCCCGCAGATTACGCAGAATTAGTACCCGCAGATCTCGCGGATTTATCACCCAACAGATCTCCGAAATCAGCGTGCCTTTTAATCTGGGCGATATGCGGGAAAATTTTCGAATTATCGACTCAAATAAAGATTTCTTTCAGAGTAAATCTTCATAAAGTAATCATCCATTAAATCATCGATAAAATAAATCGCTTCTCCTGTTGATTTCATTTCAGGACCAAGTTCTTTATTTACCTCTGGAAATTTATGGAAGGAGAACACGGGTTCTTTAATGGCATAGCCTTTCTTAGTTGGGCGGAAAGTAAAGTCTTTCACTTTCTTCTCTCGCAACATTACTTTGGTAGCATAATTTACATACGGTTCATCATACGCTTTGCAAATAAACGGCACCGTTCTGGATGCACGCGGATTTGCTTCAATAATATAAACCGTATCATTTTTAATAGCGAACTGAATGTTGATCAACCCGACCGTCTTTAATGCCAACGCAATTTTATGAGTATACTTTTCAATTTGTTTGATAATTAAATCGCCCAAATTGTATGGAGGCAATACCGCATACGAATCACCGGAGTGGATACCGGCCGGTTCAATGTGTTGCATAATGCCAATGATGTAAACATCTTCACCATCGCAAATAGCATCCGCTTCTGCTTCAATAGCGCCATCTAAAAAGTGATCGAGCAATACCTTATTCTCTGGCAAGTGTTTCCAAATATCAAGGATGTGATCTTCGAGTTCTTGTTCATTAATTACAATCTTCATGCTTTGTCCGCCCAATACATAAGAAGGACGAACTAGCAATGGGAAGCCAATTATTTTTGAAGCTTCAATGGCTTCTTCTGCTGTAGTGGCAATGCCAAATTCAGGATATGGAATCGCTAGTTCTTTTAATAATGAAGAGAATCTTCCGCGATCTTCTGCAAGATCAAGCGCATCGAATGATGTTCCGATAATTTTGATTCCGTATTTGTGAAGTTTCTCTGCCAGCTTCAATGCTGTTTGTCCACCAAGCTGAACGATTACACCTTCTGGTTTTTCGTGAAGGATGATTTCATAAATGTGTTCCCAGAAAACAGGTTCGAAATATAATTTATCAGCAATATCAAAATCGGTTGAAACCGTTTCAGGATTGCAATTAATCATGATAGTTTCATAACCACATTCTTTTGCCGCCAATACACCGTGTACACACGAATAATCAAATTCAATACCTTGTCCGATACGATTTGGCCCTGAGCCCAACACAACTACTTTTTTCTTCGATGTTACAATCGATTCGTTTTCTTTATCAAATGTTGAATAATAATATGGCGTCTTCGCTTCAAACTCTGCCGCACAAGTATCCACCAATTTGTACACGCGGTTAATGCCCATGTCTTTGCGCTTCTTGTACACATCGCTTTCGTAGCAATCTAACATGTACGCAATCTGTCTATCTGCAAAACCTTTTTCTTTTGCCTTGCGCATTAGTTCAACAGAGATCGTATTCAACTCCAGTTTCGAAATTTCTTTTTCAAGATCGACCAGCTCTTCAATTTGCTTGAGAAACCAGCGATCAATTTTTGTGAGTTTTTGAACTGTCTTAAGAGGTATCCCTAATTTCAATGCATCATAAATATGGAACACGCGGTTCCAGCTTGGGTGCTCCAAACTATACAGCAATTCATCTTGCTTGGTGAGTTCTTTTCCGTCAGCACCTAAACCATTTCTTCTAATCTCTAAACTCTGACACGCTTTCTGCAATGCTTCCTGGAAATTTCTTCCAATGCCCATCGCTTCGCCAACCGATTTCATCTGCAACCCGAGCTGTCTATCTGCTCCATGAAACTTATCGAAATTCCAACGAGGCACTTTTACAATTACATAATCAATAGCTGGTTCGAAATACGCAGTAGTTGTTCCGGTAATGGCGTTGCTTAATTCATCGAGGTTATAACCAATAGCAAGCTTGGCTGCAATCTTCGCGATTGGATAGCCAGTTGCTTTTGACGCTAACGCTGATGAGCGCGAAACCCGCGGATTGATTTCAATACCAATGATCTCATCGTCATTATCTGGGTTTACTGAAAACTGCACATTGCATCCGCCAGCGTATTGGCCAATACCATTCATCATTTTTATGGCGAGATCGCGCATGTGTTGGTAAACCGTATCAGGCAACGTCATGGCAGGTGCTACCGTAATAGAGTCACCTGTATGAATTCCCATCGGATCGAAGTTTTCGATCGAACATATAATTATGATATTACCTATTCCATCGCGCAGCAATTCAAGTTCATATTCTTTCCAGCCCATAATGCTTTTCTCCACCAGTACTTCGTGAATGGGGGAAGCATGCAAACCGCGGTTTAGAAATTCATCAAATTGATCAGGAGTATTAACAAAAGCGCCACCCGTTCCGCCTAACGTATAAGAAGGACGAATCACCAAAGGAAATCCGATCTCTTGTGCAATTTCTTTTCCTTGTAAAAACGAGGTGGCCGTTCCTCCTTTACAAACACCTACGCCAAGTTCGATCATCTTCAATCGAAATTTTTCGCGATCTTCTGTTGTCTCAATAGCTTGAATATCAGCACCAATAATGCGAACACCATAATGTTCCCAAACTCCAGCCTTATCGCATTCCATGCATAAGTTCAATGCTGTTTGTCCGCCCATGGTAGGCAGAACCGCATCGACATTGTGCTTTTCCAAAATTTCGCGAATCGATTTTTTGGTGAGCGGTTTAAGGTAGATGTGATCTGCCGTTACCTTATCCGTCATAATAGTGGCCGGATTCGAGTTAATCAGTATCACTTCAATTCCTTCTTCCCGTAAGGATCGTGAGGCTTGCGAGCCTGCGTAATCAAATTCACATGCTTGACCGATTATGATCGGACCGCTTCCGATGATGAGGACTGCGCGAATACTTCTATCTCTTGGCATTTTTTATTGGAGTGGGGTGAACAAAATTGGGCAAAAATAAAACACGAATCGGAATGATTGGCCAATTGTCAAGATTTAATTCAAATAAGTTATCCGTTAATGGTTAATCGTTAATGGTGTTATAAAAAGGAGATTGTACACACCCCGATAATCTCGTCCAAGATTAATCAATAACGATTAACTTTTTCTACCTATTCTTTCGTGTTGTTACCGTTTGAAAAACTTATTTTGAGCATTCTTTCAGATTTTCTGAACTTGACAGACTGAATTAATAGCATGAACCTAAATACAACTGCTCGCGAACAACATACCTATGATGCCATTGTGGTAGGATCAGGAATTAGCGGAGGCTGGGCTGCAAAAGAATTGTGCGAGAAAGGATTGAAAGTAATAATGTTGGAACGCGGCAAACCGGTTGAGCATCCTAATTATCCAACCGCCACAAAAGATCCATGGGATTTTGAGCTGCGATCAAAACTGACGATTGAGGAAAAAGAAAAATCCCACATTCAGGCTCGCCATTATTCTTATCGGGCAGATAACAAACATTTTTACATAAATGATTTAAAAAATCCTTATCACGAAACAAAGCGCTTTGATTGGATTCGGGGCGATGTTGTTGGGGGACGATCGCTACTGTGGGCGCGTGCCTGCTGGCGATGGAGCGATCTAGATTTTGAAGCAAGCCTGAAAGATGGACATGGTGTGGATTGGCCTGTTCGCTATAACGAAATCTCTCCATGGTATGATTATGTAGAATCTTTTATTGGTGTGAGTGGCCAGGCTGAAAACATTCCACATTTACCAGATGGCAAATTCATGCCTCCGATGGAGATGAATTGTGTTGAAAAAGATTTTAAAGCGAGAATGGAAAATAATTTTCCGGGAAGGAAACTTACCATTACACGTTCCGCCAACGTAACGCAGCCGGTTAAGGGACGAGGAGTCTGCCAGAATAGAAATTTATGTCATCGTGGTTGTCCGTATGGAGCATACTTCAGCACTAACTCAAGTACACTACCAGCAGCGTTTGCTACCCATAATCTTACGCTTCGCCCAAATTCAATTGTGAATAAGGTATTGTACGATGAACAGAAAGGTAAAGCCATTGGTGTTGAATTAATCGATGCAGAGACAAATGAAGTGATGGAGTTTTACGCGAAAATAATTTTTTTGAATGCGGCCACGTTGGGAACAGCTTTTATTTTATTGAACTCTAAAAGCAGTCGCTTTCCAAACGGATTAGGAAATGGAAGTGATCAGGTAGGCAGAAATTTAATGGATCATCATAAAGGAGCAGGCGCGTCTGCAAACGTGGAAGGCTTCGAAGATCAATATTATTACGGACGAAGACCGGTAGGTATTTACATTCCGCGTTTTCGAAACCTCATTGAGAAAAGAACGGATTACATACGAGGGTTCGGGCTTCAAGGTGGTGCAGGTCGTAACGGCTGGGGTGGCGCTCAATCCATCGGAGAAGAATTAAAGAAATCGGCCATGACTCCAGGGCCATGGCACATTGGCTTCGGTGGTTTTGGCGAATGCCTTCCCTATGCAGACAATCGCGTTACGCTCAATACTGATTTAAAAGATACGTGGGGAAGACCATCGCTTAGCGTAGATTGTGAGTTTAAACAAAATGAAAAATTCATGCAACAAGATATGGCAAACTCAGCAGCAGAAATGCTGGAATCGGTGGGATATAAAAACATAAGCCAATATGTGAACACATCTTTTCCGGGTAATGCCAACCATGAGATGGGAACCGTGCGCATGGGGCGCGATGCAAAAACGTCTGTTCTCAATGCGTATAATCAAATGCACGAAGTAAAAAATGTTTTTGTAACCGATGGTTCGTTTATGACATCATCATCATGCGTTAATCCATCTTTAAGTTACATGGCATTTACTGCTCGCGCCTGTGATTATGCTGTGAAAGAATTTAATAAAGGAAATATTTAGCCTCACCCAACCCTCTCCAGAGGAGAGGACTTAGAACCCAAAACAAAAATGAAAAAATTAGCAATCGCACTTCTTTGCATCACATCACTGGCATCGGCTCAAAAAAATGAAAAGGGCTGGCGCAATCTTTTTAATGGAAAAGATTTAAAAGGCTGGAAGCAAATTAATGGAACAGCAAAGTATGAAGTAAAAGATGGAATGATCATCGGCACAACTACGGAGGGTTCTCCGAATTCATTTTTAGCAACAGAAGAAATGTTTGGAGATTTTATTCTCGAAATGGATTTTAAGCTGGACGATGGAACGAATACGGGCGTTCAGTTTAGAAGTGAAAGCAAGGCTGAATTTGAAAATGGGAGAGTTTTCGGTTATCAATTGGAGATTGATCCATCTGCCCGCAAATGGTGTGGAGGTATTTATGATGAAGCTAGAAGACAATGGCTTTATCCGTTGGAGTATAATGTTCCCGCGAAGGATGCATTTAAAAATCTGCAATGGAATTCACTGCGCATAGAAGCCATCGGAAATTCCATGCGCACTTGGATTAACGGA
>JBBRFY010000037.1:0-23890 GCA_038241205.1 Cytophagales bacterium | reverse complement strand
ACCTTCTTCTGGGATATAAATTTTTAACAAGCTGTTGTGTTAGTGTGCTGCCTCCACCCGATGCATCGTTTTGAAGCAAAACACTTTTTACTAAAACCCGACCAAGACTTCTATAGTCAATTCCGTTGTGATCATAAAAGCGAACGTCTTCGGTTGACAATAAAGCATCTACCACATGTGCAGGAAGTTGATCGAAGCGAATATCAGATCGCTCTTGAATAAAATATTTTCCGAGTAAAACACTATCGACACTATACACTTCTGAAGCCACAGGGTTCTCCACTACTCTGAGTTCATCCTGATTTGGAACATGGCCAAGCAATCCGCTTACTACCAGAATAAATAAAAATAAAATTCCGCCAACAATCGCGCCTCCTGCTAATCCGCCAATGATGATTAGCTTTTTAAACCATGGCTGTCTTTTAAAATAACTCAGGAATTTGTTGAAACTTTTTATTACCGAACGAGAAAATCGATTACTCATACTTACAGCTTTGTATTACAAAAACGCAAGTTCGTTTAAAAATTTTTAAAATGAAGTATCGTAATGTAATTGTAGAAATACGGCTACAAATTTACTTGAATAAATTGTGTGCTGTTCTCTCAGAATAATTTTTTCTAAATATCAACACAATATTTTTCGAAAGTTGTAAACGCATTTTTCTGTTACGGGCTCAAAAGTTTCTTTATCGTGGCAATGCATAATTTAGTATTGAGTGGCGTTCTAGAGTTTGCTCTCGACATAACACTTACTTTAATTTCCATCATAGACTCTTTTCAAAACATCGATTTCCTTCTTCGTCAATTTTATCATGTCCATCATTATTTACCAGCTATCCATTTCGTAACGTCCGCCAATAAGTTTAAAAATTAATTGATTGTATTAAAATCAAATCCATTGATGGCCGCTTCAAAATCACAGATAGAATTCGAGCAATAAAAAAAGCCTCGGGAACCACCCCGAGGCTTCAAACCAAACCCCTCAACCAACTGCACTTTTCCTTAAACCAATTCTATAACACCATCAGCATCCTGAAGGTTCTCAAAAACAAAATCAGTTTCATTTTTTAAGTCAATAAATATTACACCTTGTTTATGAACCTTTCCAGACAATATCTGTTTGGAAAGTTCGTTTAGGATTTCGCGTTGCATAATTCGTTTTAGCGGCCTCGCACCAAACTGTGGATCGAACCCAAGTTTTGCCAAACGACTGCGCGCGTCATCCGAAATTTCAATGCGAATACCGGCTTCTTCCAGTCGCTTGCGAATCAAATCCACTTGTATATCCACAATCTTTCGAATGTGTTTTCTGCTTAGCGGACTGAACATAATGATTTCATCAATGCGGTTTACAAATTCTGGTCGAACTGTTTTGCGCAACAAACTCATCACTTCATCTTTGGTATCTTCCAGCACTTCGAAATAATTCTCGTCTGTAATTTTTCCAAAGTTTTCCTGAATAATGTCCGAACCAATGTTAGTGGTCATGATAATGATCGTGTTTTTAAAATTCGCAACACGACCTTTGTTATCTGTTAACCTACCTTCATCAAGAACTTGCAGCAGAATGTTAAAAACATCTGGATGTGCTTTTTCGATTTCATCTAACAGAATAACAGAGTAGGGTTTTCTGCGAACACTTTCCGTTAGCTGTCCGCCTTCATCATAACCCACATATCCCGGAGGCGCGCCAATCAAACGACTAACACTGTGCCGCTCTTGATATTCGCTCATGTCGATACGCACCATGGCACTATCATCATTAAAAAGATAATCGGCCAGCGCTTTCGATAATTCTGTTTTACCTACTCCGGTGGTTCCCATAAATATAAACGAACCAATGGGGCGCTTTGGATCTTGCAATCCTGCACGACTTCTTCTCACCGCATCACTCAATGCCTGAATCGCTTCCTCCTGTCCTGCAACACGCTTACCCAATTCAGCTTCTAAGTGAAGTAATTTTTCGCGTTCACTTTGAAGCATTTTAGAAACGGGAATACCTGTCCACTTAGCAACCACTTCCGCAATGTCTTCGCTATCTACCTCTTCTTTCATCAGCGTTTTTTCGCTGTGCATTTCTTTCATTTTCGCTTGCGCATCATTCAGCTTCTTCTCAGCCTCTGTCACTTTACCATAGCGAATCTCTGCTACCTTTCCATAGTCGCCTGCTTTTTCTGCCTGCTCCGCTTCGAATTTTAATTTGTCAATATTCTCTTTTTCTCTTCTAATGTTATTAACGACTTCTTTCTCACTTTCCCATTGGGCTTTAAGTGAATTGCGTTGCTCAGCGAGTTCAGCAATTTCTTTACTGAGAACAGTCTCCTTGTCTTTATTTTTTTCTCTTCGTATGGCTTCACGCTCAATTTCCAACTGCATAATTTTGCGATTGAGTTCATCCAGCTCTTCGGGTAACGAATCCATTTCAAGTCGGAGTTTTGCTGCCGCCTCATCCATTAAATCAATAGCCTTGTCGGGAAGAAAACGATCGCTTATATAACGACTTGATAGTTCTACTGCAGAAATTACTGCGTCATCTTTAATGCGAACACCATGATGAAGTTCATACTTATCTTTTATGCCACGCAAAATTGAAATCGAATCTTCAACAGAAGGTTCATCCACCGTTACAGATTGAAATCTGCGCTCTAATGCCTTATCTTTTTCAATATATTTTTGATACTCTTTTAAAGTTGTTGCGCCAATAGCATGAAGCTCACCACGAGCCAATGCAGGCTTCAATAAGTTTGCAGCATCCATCGCACCTTCACCACCACCTGCGCCAATCAAAGTGTGTATCTCATCAATAAAAAGAATGATCTCGCCATTTGAATCTGTTACCTCTTTAATGACAGACTTCAATCGCTCTTCAAACTCTCCTTTATATTTTGCTCCTGCTACCAACAAACCCATATCAAGAGAGATGAGAAGTTTCGATTTTAAATTCTCTGGCACATCACCATTTACAATGCGTTGTGCAAGCCCTTCAACAATAGCAGTCTTCCCTACACCAGGTTCACCAATTAGAATTGGATTATTTTTAGTTCTGCGTGAAAGAATTTGAAGCACGCGTCTAATTTCTTCATCGCGTCCGATAACCGGATCGATCTTTCCTTTCTTTGCCAGATCGTTCAGATTTTTACTGTAGCGCTCAAGCGATTTATATTTTGATTCTGCATTTTGATCTGTTACGCTAGAACCGCCACGCAATTCTTTTATAGCTTTAATTAAAGACGATCTTTCAAAGCCCGCATCTTTCATAATAGAGGCTACCTTATCTTTTGAATTCAATATTGCCAACAGCAAATGCTCAACAGCAATGTATTCGTCTTTGAATTCGTGAAGTTCTTTCTCTGCATTTTGAAGTATGGCGTTTGTAGTAGAAGATAGGTACGCCTGTTGCCCAGAAACTTTTGGATAACCATTGATGATTTCTGCCAACTTCGTTTCCAAAATTGTAGCATTAACACCTAGCTTTTTAACAAGGTAATTTGATACGTTTTCGTCCGTTTCAAAAATAGCTTTTAACACATGTCCAGGCTCTACTGCTTGTTGCTGAAAAGCAGACGCAATTTCAGCCGACTTCTGTAAAGCCTCTTGAGATTTTATCGTGAATTTTTCAAAGTTCATAGTAATTTTCCTCCGAGCCTTCCTAACAAATAATAATCCATCAAAGTTTAAATTAGTTTTTCAGAAATTATGGCATTGAATCCTCTGTTAATCAATCGCTTTCGGTCAACGTGGCTTTTATAGCTGACAAAAGAACATTTGTGAACACAAAATTACCGCTATTGTAAATTTCTCAATTCGACTACAGCAAAAGAACTATATTGAAATCTAATTTTTCAATAAAAACCAACAACCATGACAACCACCAGACGCGATTTTCTAAAAACTGGAGCAATTGCTTTTGCCGGTGCTTCACTGCTTACAAAAAATGCATTTGCATCAACTACAAAAAACGCAGAACTTTTAGGATTACAACTCTATTGTGTTCGAGAAGAAATGAAAACAGATCCATTGGGTACCCTAAAACAACTTGCCGCCATTGGCTACAAAAATGTAGAGCACGCTAATTATGTTGATCGTAAATTTTATGGTTACTCCGCGACTGAATTTAAAAAAGTTTTAAAAGATTTAGGAATGAGCATGCCAAGCGGACACACGGTAATGGGCAAGCAACATTGGGATGATAGCAAGAAGGATTTTACAGATGCCTGGAAATATACAATTGAAGATGCTGCCGTGGTGGGACAGAAATTTGTAATCAGTCCGTGGTTGGATGCTTCACTTCGCACAACGTATGATGATCTGTTAAAACAAATGGAAATCTTTAATAATAGCGGAGCGTTGTGTAAAAAATCAGGAATGAAATTCGGATATCACAATCACGATTTTGAATTCAGTGAAAAACTAAACGATATGACGGTCTATGACATCATGTTGAAAAACACCGATCCATCATTAGTAATGCAACAATTAGACATTGGCAATTTGTATAATGGAGGTGCAAAAGCTATCGATATCGTGCGTCAATATCCAGGTAGATTTCAATCGCTGCATGTAAAAGATGAAATCGTGGCCAGCGGTGGACATGAAAAATACGAGAGTACAATACTCGGTGCGGGTATTGTTAATGTGAAAGAAGTAATTGATCTCTGTCGCAAATCCGGAGGAACAACTGATTTTATCATTGAGCAAGAATCCTATCAAGGCAAAACACCAATGGCGTGTATGAAAGAAGATTATGATGTTATGAAAAAGTGGGGATATTAAAACTACTGTTTGTCTTGTGGCACCTCCCAATCTGGGTTGACGGGCATCCGTTTACAATTGAAAAAAGCTTCTGTTAAATTTAAAACAGAAGCTTTTTCAATTATATACTTAAAAGCTCTAAGCCTTCTTACACTCCACTAACCAATCCCACGGAAGTGGATCTTTCATCCAGTCAGGTGGAGAGTCAAATTCTGTATTCCAATTATATTCTACCTTATCAAGTGACGTAATTTTTAAGCCTGCTTCGGTGAAAAGTACGTCAAGTTCATTTTCAGAATAATGTTTTGTGGGAACTTTATCGATATAAATAATGCCTTGAATAATATCACGCTTGCTTCCAGTAAAACAATCGAATTCACTTTGGTCAATCTCTGATGGCTGCACGCCTTCCTTCTTATACCATTCCATTAACCGCCATGCAGAATACATAACCGAATCAAGCGAAGGCAATACGATTACCGCTTTACCTTTAGGCTTTAATGCCCGACTGATATTTTTAAACATCAAAATATTTTTCTCAAGTACGGGAAGCATGATAACGTTGCAACAAAAAATAAAATCAACGGGTGGTAATTTCAGATTGCGAATAGAAAGATCTTTTTGCTTAAATGCAATATTACTGAATGGTAGTTGCTTGGCTTGGTTGATTAATTCTTGTGAAATATCGATGGCAATAATATTCTTAAATAAAGGTGCGATGTAATTAAAAGATTTTCCGTTGCCACACCCAAAGTCGATTACCGAATGTTTTTTGTTTGCATGTTTCTTAAAGTAGAAAGAAAGTTTCTTCTTCTTATCATTTTTAAACACATCAAATATTTCATTATTATAATTATTTCCGATTTTATTCCAGTGCGATTGTTCGTTCATTCCATTAATTAGTTTTAAAATAAAGTAGGTCTATAGTAAGACAATGTAACTGTAAAAGATCAAATGCATTTCACGCAAAGGCGCAATGGTCTAAATACAAAGAAAGCAAAGGGGAATATCACAAAATTTCTTCGCGCCCTTTGCGGGCTGTTCTCTGCGCCTTTGCGTGAAAGGTATTTTATTTAGTTAGAGATCTACTCAATCAAAGTCCCTTATATAATTGCAAAGGTTTAAATATAAAAAAAACACAGAGGGAAATACATTGAATTCAGACGCAAGTCTATTTATAAAATTTCTTCGCGCCCTTTGCGGGCTGTTCTCTGCGCCTCTGCGTGAAAGGTATTTTATTTAGTTAGAGAGTCCCTAATATAATTGCAAAGGTTTAAATACAAAAAACACAAAGGGAAATACATTGAATTCAGAATCAAGTCATTTAAAAAATTTCTTTGCGCCCTTTGCGGGCTGTTCTCTGCGCCTCTGCGTGAAAGGTATTTTATTTATTTAGAGACATACTCAAAATCCCTTGCATAATCAAATTGAAGATCCTCATCAAGTTTTGATAACGCTGCACTGATCTTTTTGATTTGCGCATAATATAGATTAGAAATAACCAAGCTAGATTGTAGACTAATCCCAGATTTCTTCATCTTCATACAAAAATAAATCCGAAGCGTTACCTCTGTTTCATCGACTCCGGAGTACCGAATTTGCTTATTAACAATTCTTAAAATTTTGCGCAATACCTTTTTTATTAAGTAAACATTACTCTTAGGAACCGTGTCGAATAATTCATTCATTTCTTCCTTTACACTTTCTACATAAGCATTTTCATCTTGCGCTTCAAAAAGTAAATAAGTAAGTAACTCTTTATTTTCTTTTTTAAATTTTGCAAGGCGCAGGCAAAAGTCCTGGACTTCTTTTTCATCCAAAGCCTGAATGGCCTTTTTTATTTCACTAACCGAAGCTGCTTTCATTAAATTTTTTAGAGACAATACTTAACGATTACCTTTCGCTTCATCATATTCCGTTGTCAGTGTTTTAACAATTTCCGCCATCGGCCGAATGCTTTTTACATATTCAATAGCAGGACCCGCGCACCACACCGTTTTATAGGTAGCACCAAACGCTGCCTTCTCCACGGCTTTCATACCGCGCAACGCAATTATCATCTTTGCATATTTTTTTAAAGTCTTATTGTTGTTAAGAATCCATTCTAAAAAATTAGCCTTCGTGCCGAGTTGTTGAACATACGGTGTATTGATCACCGTGAGTGCGGATCCTGAAAGTTTGTTCGTGCGAACAATATCTTTCGCGCCATAATCAATCATGGCTTGTTTGTATTCCGCAGAAATATCTGCTTCATCACATGCAATAAAAATGGTTCCTATTGATGCGCCCGCTGCACCCCAATCCATTATCTGCTTCAAATCTTCTCCCTTTGCAATTCCGCCCGCAGAAATAATCGGTATGCTGCAATTCTCTTTTAATAATGTAATTAAATCTTTTGGCTCGATATCTCCCGCATGGCCACCTGCCTGTGCATTGACAGCGATGACAGCATCCGCCCCTAACGCTTCTACTTTCTTTGCGTAATCTAAATCAACAACATCACAAAAAACTTTTATACCCAACGGTTTGCATCGCTCAATTACTTCGCGCGGACTGCCCAATGAGGTAATGATGTAATCTACCTTTAACTCAAGCAATGTTTCAAGATGATCTTTGTATTTTGGATTGGATTTATTTACAATTAAATTCACACCAAACGGTTTTGACGTAAATGCTTTTATCTCTTTTATCGCTGCACGCAATTCTGCATCAGTGCGATAATTCATGGCTGGAAAAGCAGCCGTAACACCATTCGACAAAGCTGCTTTAATCATTTTGGTGTTTGATATTAAAAACATCGGAGCTACAATAATGGGGTAGTCGATGCCAAGCATTTTATCAAGCGTCATTTTAAATAATTTACGAAGTACAATTTACGAGGTACGATTTTGAACTAACTAACACATACTCTTTGCTCTTTACTCAATACTCTATACTCATTACTCATTACTCAATACTATCTCTCTATTCTATTTCCTCCACTTCCATTATCGCAACACTGTCTCGCTTCTGCTGCCACAATTCCTTTTTTAATTTTCGCTTGTATAGCTGTTCTAAAAATAAATCGTTGCGCGGAACAATTGTTGTGTCTGCTCGTGTCAGTGAATCACGTTGCAGAATTGATTGTTGTGCTTTCATTCTTAAATCATCATCCAGCTCATACAAATCGCACGCTAAACGTTGTTGCAAATTGTTTGGCAATTTTGGAAACTCCGCTTTGGATAATTCTTTAAAGTTAGCGTCTAAGTTTACCTGTTGCATAAAATAGGCAAACATCGGTAATGCTGTTGTTGAACCTTGACCCAATTCTGTGCTTCTAAAATGAATGCGTGGATCATCTGCGCCAACCCACGTGCCGACCACAAGCCCAGGCGTTATTCCCATAAACCAACCATCGGCATTGGCCTGTGTGGTTCCTGTTTTTCCCCCCACATCGTTGAATACATTGTACTTCCATCGCAAGCGCGAAGCAGTACCTTCATGCACAACGGTCTTTAACATCTGCACAACAAGTTTTGCTGATTCTTCTGAAAGCACACGTTCGGGTTCTTCAGTTGATTTAAAATTAGTGTAGGTCTTTCCATCTAAATCATAAATGCCACTTATAAAATAAGGCTTTGTTGTTACGCCATAATTTGCAAGACAAGAATAGGCGGTTGTCATTTCCATTAGTGAAATAGAACCCGATCCTAACGCAACTGAAGGAACATTTTTAAATTCACTTACAATTCCCATCTTTCTTGCCAAGGCAACGGTGTTGTTTACGCCTGCTTCTACAATCAGTTTAACAGCAACCGTGTTTACCGAATATGCCAACGCCCCCGGCATGGTATATTCTACTTCATAATCGTTTTGAGAATTTCGCGGTGTCCACTTTTCACCTTCATCATCAATATACGTTTCACGCCCTGCTGAAATAAGATCGCATGGTTCAATACCTTTTTCAATTGCTTCAGCATAAACAATGGGTTTAAATATTGAACCCACTTGTCGCTTCGTGCTAATTTTTACATGATCGAACTGAAAAAAATCATGTTCTATACCACCAACCCATGCGCGTATTCTTCCTGTGTTGGGTTCCATTGCTAAAAAGCCAGCGCTTAAATAACGTAAAGTATGTTTGATTGAATCCAGCGGACTCATCTTCGTATCCAAATCACCATCCCATGTAAACAAACGCATCGGTACTTTCGTATTAAAAACTTCCATGATCTGCACTTCTGTTAATCCCTGCTCTTTTAATTTCGCATATCGCGGTGAATGCCGCACGGCATCCTGCACGACTTCATCTCTGCCTTTCCACGGTTCTTCTTTTCCCCAGTGATCGAAGAAAGATTTTTGAACAATGGTCATTTGTTCGGTAACTGCTTTTTCTGCGTATGCTTGAAGTCGCGAATCAATGGTGGTGAAAATTTTTAATCCATCGGTGTAAATATTAAACGCATCTCCGTTTTCTTTAAAATTTGTTTTACACCAAACTAGCAATTCCGCTTTTACATATTCACGAAAGTAAGGAGCCAATCCCTGATGAAACGAAACACTATTGTATTCAAGTCCAACAGGAAGAACCTTCAATGAATCGTATGCTTCTTGCGATAAAAAATTATACTTAGTCATTTGCGATAGCACAACATTTCTTCTTGTCTTTGCACGAGCCGGATACAACCGTGGATTATACGTAGTGGTTGCTTTTAACATCCCTATTAAAATAGCAGCTTGATTGACTGTAAGTTCTTTGGCTGTAGTAGAATAAAAACGTTTTGCCGCAGCTTCTATACCAAAGGTTAGATCAGCAAATGGAATGGTGTTGAGATACATTGTTACTACTTGCTCTTTCGAATAAATTCCTTCTAACCGAAAAGCCGTTATCACTTCTCGCATCTTATTCATGGGCATCGATAAAATCCAATAATTTTTTCGCGGATATAAATTTTTTGCAAGTTGTTGGGTGATGGTACTTCCTCCACCCGAAGATTCATCTTGCATGAAAATGGATTTGACGAGCACCCGCCCTAAACTAGTATAGTCAACGCCATCATGATCGTAGAAACGAATATCTTCCGTAGCGATCAATGCGTTAATTACTACGGGGGCAATCTCTTCAAATTTAATTTCGGTTCTATCTTGAATATAATATCGGCCAAGCAAAACACTATCCGCACTGTACACTTCCGATGCTACCTGATTCTGAATGTTTCTCAATTCACGTTTACTCGGTATTTCAACCCACGCTACTAAAAGAAAAATAAATAGTGGAACGAAAATAATTGCGGCCACAATGGACCATATTTTTGTTTTGGGATGCGTTCTATAAAATTCGCGAATGCGCTGAAATACTATAACGTTACTCAAAACAGACTTGATTTTCTGATAGGCGGTCAGCATTAAAAAACGGATTTGCCCTATAAATTTCTTCATGAATGATCTGATCTGTAAAAATAAGATGTAACTAATGCCCTAGTATAGGGCAACAAATGTTAAAAAATTGATGAATTAAGACGGAATTATACAAAGGATTTTCGATAAAATATAAATCCTGCATCTGCTAAATCACTACATTTGACGACTTGAAAGCAATCCACTCTATATTAACTGTACTTCTTGCCGCGCTCGTGCTCATTTCCTCTACGAGTTTCAGCGTGAATATGCACGTTTGTGCTGGTCACGTTTCAAGTATTTCAATTGTAGAAAAGGCTGCTCCATGTTTCATGGAACAAATGTATGCCTGCCGTGGTATAGTTCAATCAGAACAAAAATCAAACGGATGTTGTGAAGACAAAAGTGTAACCTTCGAAGGAAAAGATTTCAGTTCAAAGGTTGAACATGTTGCACCCAACCTTCAGGATGCATCTTGGAGTACCGAACTTCCCTACCTTGTTTCAGTTATCCCATCTATTTCCGTTAAAGCACATTCAAGCTTTACACGTTACAAACCACCCATGCTTTCGCACGATATTTCCGTGCTCGTTCATTCATTCCAAATTTGATTTTATAATTCTCTCATTTTCATCTGCTCCTTCAGTATGATGAAAGCCTTGTATTAATTTCATTCAATACAAAACCTAATCATGTTTTATCAGCACATGATTAGTGTCAACCTTCAGTCTAAAAACTAAACACTAACGACTCAATACTATTTTAGTATGATTCAGAATCTAATTTCATTTTCTCTTCGAAACCAAATGTTGGTCTTGTTCATCGCTGCAGGATTATTTGGTTGGGGAATTTATTCCGTAAAATCTAGTAAGATTGATGCCATTCCCGATCTATCGGAAAATCAAGTAATTGTTTTTACCGAATGGATGGGGCGCAGTCCGCAGATTATTGAAGATCAAATTACCTATCCGCTTGTAACGAATCTTCAAGGATTACCAAAAGTAAAAAATGTGCGTGGTGCTTCCATGTTTGGAATGAGCTTCGTGTACGTAATCTTTAATGATGATGTTGATGTGTATTGGGCACGCGAGCGTGTGCTTGAACGATTAAACTACGCATCAACTTTATTACCGCAAGGTATTGTACCAACCCTTGGACCAGATGGCACCGGTGTCGGACATATTTTGTGGTACACGTTAGATGCACCAGAAATGAGTTTGGGTGAACAACGTGCTATACAAGATTGGTATGTAAAGTTTGGATTGCAAACGGTGGCCGGTGTAAGTGAAGTGGCATCGTTTGGTGGATTCGAAAAACAATATCAGGTAACCGTTGATCCAAACAAGCTTACCTATTTCAATCTTTCTATTCCAGAAGTCATTCAATCAATACGCACAAACAACAATGAGGCGGGCGGCCGAAAATTTGAGATGAGCGACATCGGGTACATCATAAAAACTACAGGCTACTTACAATCCATTGAGGACATCGAGAAGATTGCTGTGAAAACAGTAAAAACAATACCGATACAAATAAAAGACATTGCCACGGTACAGATGACGGGCGAAAGTCGTTTGGGAATTTTTGATAAAAATGGTGAAGGAGAAGTAGTGGGGGGAATTATTGTAATGCGCTACGGAGAAAACGCGGACGAGATAATTCGTAATGTAAAAGCGAAGATGGAAGAAGTAGCGAAGGGGCTACCGCAAGGAATGACGTTTAACATTATGTATGACCGCAGCGGCCTGATTGAAGAATCGATATCCTCTATTAAGCAAACATTGATTGAAGAGATACTAGTTGTGTCTCTAGTAGTTATTTTATTTTTGTTCCATTGGCGAAGTGCGATCACCATCATCATTCAAATACCGATTACAATTGCATCGAGTTTCATTTTACTAAATGCGTTTGGCATCACCTCCAATATTATGTCGCTAACCGGAATTGCTTTGGCCATTGGTGTTATTGTCGATAATGGAATTATCATGACGGAGAATGCGTATAAAAATTTAGCACATCGATTTAGCGAATTGAATGAGCGTCACCCCTTCTCCCCAGGAGAAGGGAACAAGTCCCTCTCCTCTGGAGAGGGATTTAGGGTGAGGTCTATCCCAAACGATGAACGTCTTTCCATCATCGAAAAATCAAGTAAGCAAGTTTCGCGTGGTGTGTTTTACTCGACCATAATTATCATCACATCATTCCTTCCCGTATTTATGTTGACTGGTCAGGAAGGTAAATTATTTCATCCGCTAGCGTTTACAAAAACATTTATATTGATAGTCGATGCCTTTCTGGTGTTAACACTTGCTCCGGTTATGATTTCCATTTTTATGCGTGGAAAATTTCGAAATGAAAATCAAAATCCCATAACGCGAACATTAGAAAAAATTTACGAGCCGATCATTCGCACGTGCATGACGTGGCGTAAGACTACGATCGGCATTAATATCATTGCGTTGATTGTAAGCATACCGCTACTCTTAAGTTTAGGAAGTGAGTTCATGCCACCGCTCGATGAACAATCTATTTTATTTATGCCCGTCACTCTTCCTGATATTTCAAACTCAGAAGTAAAACGAATTCTTCAGGTTCAAGATAAGATTATCAAGTCAGTATCCGAAGTAGATAAGGTATTAGGCAAAGCAGGTCGCGCGAGTTCTGCAACCGATAACTCACCGATTAGTATGATTGAAACCATCATCATGCTAAAACCAAAATCAGAATGGAGAAGCGGTATAACTAAAAAAGATCTCATCAATGAACTTGATGCAAAACTGCAAATACCCGGAGTTATAAACGGATGGACCCAACCGATTATTAATCGCATCAACATGCTTGCCACTGGTATTCGAACTGACGTTGGCGTAAAAGTACACGGACAAAATTTAGATACGATCTATGCGGTATCGAAACGTGTTGAGACGCTGTTGAAAAATATTGATGGTGTGAAAGATTTATACGTAGAGCCCATCACCGGAGGAAAGTATTTAGTAATTGATATCAATCGCGATCAAATCGGAAGATATGGATTGAGTATTGACGATGTTAACATGATGGTGGAAACAACTATTGGTGGAACATCACTTGCTACTACGATTGAAGGGCGTCAACGTTTTTCAATCAATCTTCGACTGCCGCAAGATTATCGCAACAGTATTGATCTGATCAAACGTATTCCGATCAAAACACCAGCGTTTGGAACAATACCACTTTCTTCTGTTGCTGAAATTAAATTTGAAAATGGTCCTCCGATGATTTCATCAGACAATGCATTATTGCGCGGAGCAGTTTTGTTTAATGTGCGTGATCGCGATATCGGCAGCACCGTGAAGGAAGCCATTGACAAAGTGAATAGTGAGTTGACCAATCTTCCAAACGGATATTTTATTGAGTGGAGTGGACAATATGAAAACTTGATTCGCGGCAAACAAACCTTGTTGATTATTTTACCTATTGTGCTGTTGATTATTTTTCTAGCACTTTATCTCGCATTCAAATCCATTCGCGAAGCGTTTTTGAGTTTGATCACCATTCCCTTTGCATTGATTGGCGGAGCATATCTAATTTATTTTTACGGTGTGCATTTATCCGTTGCCGTTGCTGTTGGTTTTATTGCCCTGTTTGGTATAGCTGTTGAGACTGGCGTTGTAATGGTGATTTACCTTAACGATGCCATGCAACAACTCGTGAAATTAAAAGGTAATTCACGCGAGACCATTACCAAAGATGACTTGCGTGAATATGTAATTAATGGAGCAGCCAAACGTCTTCGCCCAAAATTGATGACGGTATGTGTTTCATTGTTCGGTTTGATTCCTGTGTTGTGGTCAACTGGAGTAGGTAGCGATGTAATGCAACCCATTGTATTGCCTATGATTGGTGGCGTGCTTACATCATCAACACATATTTTGTTAGTGACGCCTTTGATCTTCTTAATGGCGAAAGAATATGAATTACGAAAATTTGGAAAAATTGAAATCCATGAAAGCAATCATTAGACAGGAGACGTTAGACGTGAGACTTGAGACGTTAGATTTTAAACGTGAGACATTAGATGTTAGACGTAAAACTCTGGATGCAACCAGCCAATCGTCTATCGACTATCGATTATTGACCATCGTCTTTCTACTTCTCATTTTGGTGGGCGCTACAAGTCATGCGCAAGTTCTGCGATTAGACAGCGTCTTACGCACAATCAAACAAAACAATCCAATGCTTCAAGAATTTCGTCATCGCGCAAGTGCGATGAATGCTTATGCTGTTGGCGCAAATAGTTGGATGGCTCCGGAAGTAGGTGGCGGACTTTGGATGGTGCCGTATAAAAAAGTTGAAGGCGGGGGCGATAAAGGACAAATCATGTTGACGGTACAACAGAAATTTACCAATCCTGCAAAACTAAAAGCAAGCAAAGGATACATGGAATCAAAAGCAGCGATTGAAATTGAAAGCGAATCGAATACCTATAACGAGTTGCGTGCACAAGCGAAGACTGCCTACTATCAATGGATTGTTCTTGAGAAAAAGAAACATGTGCTGAAAGAGAATGAAGACATAATCAATCTAATGATTAAGATTTCTAAAATTCGGTATCCGTATAATCAAAGTAAGTTAGGAAGTATCTATAAGGCAGAAGGTAAATTATATGAGGTGAAGAATATGATGCTGATGAATGACAATGAAATTCATCAAAAGATTACCTTACTCAATCAGTTGATGAATGCTTCCGCTGAAGTTCATTACGAAATCGACACGCTTTACTCCTTTCCATCATTCGTTGCTGAATCAATCGACACTTCTTTTTTTGTTTCGAGCAGAAGCGACATCAGAAGAATTGATAAAGAAATACGATCGATGCGCCTAAACCAAACACTCGAACGCAGTCAGTCAAAACCTGATTTTAATTTAAGCTTCAATCACATGATTGCGAGAGCGAGCGGTATGCCAAGTCAGTTTATGGTACTCGGCATGGTGTCAATACCCATTGCTCCGTGGTCATCGAAAATGTATAAATCAAATGTAAAAGGTATGGAATATGAAATTGATGCAATGAAAAGCGAGCGTGCTTCCATTCTAAATGAACTTGAGGGAATGACGATTGCAATGATTTCTGAAATTCAAACGCTTCACAATCAAATTAAAAATTACGACAACTATATTTTGCCAGCCTTACGAAGAAACTACGAAACTACAATGCTCGCCTATGAAGAAAATAAAGAGGAGCTACCAATGGTAATCGATGCATGGGAAACACTAAACATGACGCAGATGCAATATCTGGATACACTTCAAAAGTATTATGAAATGATTGTGGCCTATGAAAAACAACTTGAAAAATAGTGTTATGATTTTAGAGCACAAACAAAATTTAATAGCAACTATGAAGTCGATAGTCCATGGTCGATGGTCGATAATTATGTTGGTTTTGTTCATTCAAATTGGATGTTCGAATAAGGACGATCATTCTCATTCGCAGGAATATACTTGTCCCATGCATCCTACTGTTCTCCAAGACAAGCCAGGCACATGCCCTGTGTGTGGAATGGATTTGGTATTGAAAGGTAACGCGGGTGATGAGATCAAAATAACGTCAGAACTTAATTACCTATTAAAGCCAACGAATGTTTCCGTTGTCGGATCGATTAAAGTAATTACTCCCATTTCAAAATCAATGACAAACACAATCGAAACAAATGGCATCATTACCTATGATACAAAGAGAGTAACATCTGTACCCATTCGCATTGGCGGAAGAATTGAAAGGCTAATGATTAAATATAATTTTCAGCCCATCCGCAAAGGCGAAAAGATTTTAGAAATCTACAGCCCCGAATTGTTAACTGCGCAGCGTGATCTACTGTATCTGCTAAAATCAGATTCAGAAAATATTCAACTCATTGAATCAGCAAAAGAAAAATTAAAACTATTTGGTGTTACTGATCAACAAATCGCACAGATAACTTCATCCAAAAAAGAAATATATTCTTTTCCGGTCTATAGTTCAGTTGATGGATACATTACAGAAGAAAGTGGATTAGGTGTGTCGTCACTTCCTGCATCATCACCTTCAACAGATATGAACGGAATATCTTCCATGAGAGCCACCGCATCGCCCAATTCGATAACGCGTGAACTACAGACACGTGCAGGTATGTATGTTAGTGCTGGTCAAACTCTTTTTAAGGTAATTAACACTGAGCAAGTTTGGGCAGAGTTCAATATCCGTCAGCGCGAGGCAAACAAAATTAAATTGAACGATTCTATTTGGCTTTCATTTGATCAATCACAAAAAGAAATTCAATCAACGATAGGTTTTATTCAACCGTTCTATCAGGAAGGAGCGAACTTTGCTAAAGTGCGCGTGTACCTTCCTAATCTAAAACATGAATATCAAATTGGTGAGCTTGTGAACGGTAAGCTGAAAAAAGAATCTGAGAAATCATTATGGATTCCCAGTCGGGCAAGTTTGGATTTGGGAACGCAGAAAATTGTTTTCATAAAACGAAACGGAGCGTTTAGACCGAAGTCATTTTCTGCCGGGCAAACTTCTGGTGATTGGATTGAAATTGTTTCGGGAATAGACGTTCAGGACAGCATTGCGTATGATGCTCAGTTTCTGGTGGACAGTGAGAGTTTTATAAAAGCACGAAACTAAATTCAATTTAATGGTTAAATGTTAATGGTAAGAATGCAATGACTATGAAAAATAAAATTTCTATACTCTTTCTGTTCATCTATGTTTTATCAAGTTCATGCAATACAAAACATGATCATGCTCATCAAGAAGCAGCAACTGTGCAACATACGTGTCCCATGCATCCTCAAATTATTCAAGACAAGCCGGGCACGTGCCCGATTTGCGGAATGGATTTAGTGAAAGTAAATACAACTGGAACGCACAACGCCATTATGCTGAGTGATACGCAAATGAAACTGGCAAACATCACCACTACCTTGGTTAGAATGCAAGACATTGGTGCCAATACAATTCTAACCGGAAAATTAGTGGCAGATGAAACGCAAACAGAAGTAATTAGTAGTCGCGTGGCCGGAAGAATTGAAACGCTTTACATAAAAGAAATTGGACAACAGGTAAAACAAGGGCAAGCTTTGTATCAACTTTATAGCGAGCAACTACTTACACTTCAAAAAGAATTTATATTGGCATTAAAACAAGCAGAAGCAATTAAAGAAGATCGGTATCAATCGTTCGTTACATCCGCTGAAAAAAAATTGTTGTTGCTTGGAATGACGAATAGTCAAATCGAAAATCTGAAAAAGAGAAAACAAGTTGATTCGCGGATAACATTTTTTTCTCCTGCATCAGGTGTTGTTAAGAACATTGACGTAACTGAAGGTCAATACATTTTAGAAGGCGCGCTGCTTTATCGCATTGAAAAACTTGACAAGCTTTGGATGGAAGCCGAACTTTATCCGGGCGAAGCACATTACATTAAAATAAATGATGAGGTGAATGTATCCATTATCGACTCCGATCAAACTTCTGTAAAAGGAAAGGTCACGTTTATCAGTCCGGAATATCGAAATGGAAGTGAGGTGACACTTGTACGAGTGGAGATTGAAAATATCAATCACGAATTTTTACCGGGCATGAAAGGAAATATCGTGCTTAATCATTCCGATAAAAAATCAATTGCTATTTCTTCGGATGCGGTGATTCGTGACGCCAATGGAAGCCACATTTGGATTTTGCAAAAAGATGGATCGTTTATTTCCCGCAAGGTAAAAACAGGAATCGAAAATTCGGAAATGGTAGAGATCATAGAAGGACTTGAAGAAAATGAAAATGTAGTGATAACAGGCGCATACCTTCTTTATAGTGAAAGTGTATTGAAGAAGGGGGCTTGATCAGAAATTAAGCCTCACCCTAAATCCATCTCCTGAAGGAGAGGGACTTGCTTGAAACAAAAAAAAATAAAATGATAAACAAAATGAAAACAAAACAATTATATCAAATCGTACTAAGCGCCACGCTCGCAGTACTCATTGCTTCATGTGCAGGAAAGAAAACCGAATCGGCAGAACACGAAGAACATCAACATGCGGCTGCAACTGAAACTCCAGCATTTACCTCTTCGGAAATTAAAGTATTTCAAAATGTAGATGCATCGGTGAAAACTCAAATCAATGGATTACTTACTAACTACTTTGCTGTAAACAAAGCGTTGATTGAAGACAACAATGAAATAGCGAAAACGGAAGCCAAAAGTTTTGCAAATAATCTAGCGAAGTTTGATATGTCTAAATTGGTTGGTGAACAAATGGATTTCTATCACGTTCAGCTTGCTAAAATTTCCGGTAGCTTAAAGAGCATTGCAGAAAGTGTAGATATTGAAGAAAGCAGAACTGAACTTTCGAATGTTAGTGATGGTATGTATACGTTGGTAAAAGCATATCATTCCAACGACTCAGAATTGTTTTATCAATTTTGTCCGATGGCAAAAAATCATGAAGGTGCATACTGGCTTAGCGCAACAAAAGAAATTGTAAATCCATACATGGGTCAGCGCATGTTAAAATGCGGCATGACAAAAGAAACTTTATAATCAAAAGTCGTTTCTTACGCCTTTCTTTATGGCCTCTCCCGATAGATATCGAAACTTTCCAGAAGAGTGGATGTTAACGAAGCGTAAGAAACGACATCATATCTTAATTTAGTAAATCACTTTAAATTTTTGAAAATGAAAAACATGCTATTCACATCCGTACTTTTCTTTGTTGTAACAACTGCATCCATGGCACAACATGATCACAGTCAACAAAAAGAACACGCTATTCAATCTGCTACAGCAACCTTTAAAGATGACGCAGTTGGAAAAACATACGCAATTTACATTCAATTGAAAGACGCACTCGTTGCTTCCAAAAAAGATGATGCAAAAAAGATTGCGGGCGAATTACAAAAATCGTTGTTGAGCATTGGCACGGCCAACGCTGCCGCAACTGAAGCGGGTAGTATTGCATATGCTGCAACGCTTGCCGATCAGCGAAAAGCATTTTCAATACTCAGCACCGAAATGTCATCGCTTGTAAAAGCAAATGGTCTTGCTTCGGGTGAACTGTATTTGGAATATTGTCCGATGGCCAACAACAATGAAGGAGCATACTGGCTTTCAAATGAAAAAGAAATAAAGAACCCCTACTTCGGACAATCCATGTTAAAGTGTGGCTCGGTAAAAGAAACAATTCAATAAAGCATCGGTAGAAATTATTTTTCGGTGATGACATCTATTGGTGATACTTTGTGATCTGGTGTCTTAGCGGCTAAGATTTTATTTCGCCACTAAGACGCTAAGGCACAAGGGATGCACGAAGGAATTAAACAAATCATTAAGAGAAATTCCATTACTATTTATTCAGGCGTTTTACTCGCAGTCTTCTTTAACGGCTCCAACAAATACTCTAATCCATTTAATTTAATTTCATAAATGGTGGCGAGCAACATTCCCAACTTCCCCGCGGGCCAACCCTTTTTTGCAAACCACTCTAAATAATGAATCGGTAAGTTGCAAAGTACACTGCCCTTATATTTTCCGAAAGGCATCTTCATTGTAACCAAGGTTAGCAATGCATTGCCATCGGGAGCTTCTTGTGTTGTTTCCATTACAATAATCACGATTTAGTTTACTCCGGACTGCTTCAACGTAAAATTTACATTTTGTTTCTGCAGCATGCTTCAATACATCCGGAAATCACGCGCAACTTAATTGCTATATCGATAGGGATTGCTATAAACTTATTTATAACTTGAGTTTGAAGCTCGACAACATTCCAGTAAAAGAAAATGAAATCATTTGCCTACAGTTTTATTGGTTTGATGAGTATATTGATTATCAATTCTTGCCACCGCGTAAAACCAAAACCTCCGTTAGCCACTACGCTCGACTCTACGTTGACTATTCCACTTTCCACAATTAACATTCCAATTGATTATGAAGTTACCAAGCTAGAGAAAATGGTGAATACTAAAATTACCGGTATTTTTCTTCGTCAATGGATTAAGATAAATGACAAGGGCGACAGTTTATATATAGAGTTAGAGAAACGTGCCGATATAAAAATGAGTTGGAATAAACAAACCCTGTCGTATGCCTTCCCGCTCAATGTATCAAGCAGAATTAAAAAATCTGTGCTGGGCCTAAAGCTCAAAAACAATAAACTCATTCGCACAGAACTAACTTTAAACCTGTCAACAGAATTAGGCCTTGATGATCAATGGAATCTGCAACCACATTCCAAACTAAAGGGTATAGAGTGGATTAAAGATCCTCAACTTAAAATTCTTTTTATAAAAATAAACCTTCAGAAAATCGTTGAGACTTTAATTCATAAAGAAGAAGCCAGGTTGATAGGAAAGCTTGACGAGGTATTTACCAGACTAATTGATACTCGAAAAGTTGCATCTAAAATCTGGGTCGATTTACAAAAGCCAATACGAATAAATAAACAAGGTGTACAAGTATGGCTTAAAGCGGATGCTCAAAATATTTCTGCGCGATTGGTTGATATCGATCGCAAGATGATAACCTTGGATGTAGAACTAAAAGCTTTTGTTCGGACGATTCTAGAAGGCGACACAATACCGATCGCCAACAAAAAACTTCCTCCCTTTAAGCAAAAACGCAGCAATAACAAAAGCGTAAATATTTTTGTACTCGTGCGCATTCCGTTTGTTACCGCAAATAAATTTCTGGACTCTGCCCTTTACAATAAAGAACTCAAAGCGGAAAACTATGCAACCAAAATTAAGAAAACAGAAGTGTATGGAACAGATAAAGGTCTGGCCCTAACTGTAAATGTGAAAGGTGATATTAATGGGCGACTCTATATTAACGCTATTCCTCAATACGATTCAATTCACAAAAAACTGTATATAAAGGATTTTAACTTCGATATCGATTCAGAAAATGCATTGGTTAATTCTGCTGATTGGTTGTTGCACAACAATGCATTAGATATCATTCACGATGAACTTACGTTCGATTTAAAACCATACCTTAATATTCTTCCAGAATTAATTATGCAGGCTGTAGGAAAAGGTAAGGTCGGGGAAAAAATCGACTTGGCGATAGATGAACTTAACGTTAAACCAACCACACAACTTATTACGTCAAGTGATTTCCAAATCATTTTTCAAGCAAGCGGTTTTGCATCCATTGGATTAAAGCAGAAAGTGTTTGCAGGTAAAAAGAAAAAAGTTAGCCATCAGTAATTCGGTATTTAAGCAAATTCCTAAAATCTTATTGGGGTAAATACGCATAATACAGAAGAGTATTATCGATCCAGTCACAACCAATTCGTTGTAAATTTTTCAAATTATTATCGATTACGGTTAAAATTATACCCTAACTACAACGTTTTCGATAATTTTTATTTAAAACAGGGTCATTTTTTACCCTATTGTTAAATAATTGCTGCTATTATTGACACTACAACCAAATTCCTTAACCAAAATTTAACCTCTTATGAAAAAATCGATTGTCCCGCTGGCACTCCTCCTTATCATCAGTATTATGGCGGTATTTATGCCGGGATTACCCACCACCATTAACACCGAAGGTATGGACTCCGGTGACGTGGCTTGGATGCTTTCCGCTTCCGCACTCGTTTTACTAATGACGCCCGGTCTTGCCTATTTCTATGGTGGCATGATAGATACTAAAAACATTATCTCAACCATGCTTCAAAGTTTTGTTGCCATGGGTGTAATTAGTGTGCTCTGGATTGTAGTTGGTTTTAGCATTGCCTTCGGAGAAGACGTTGGAGGCTTTGGATTATTTGGGAACCCAGCTACCTATTTCATGTTTTCAAATGTATTAGATGCACCACTGTTCGGAACCATCCCCTTGGTATTGTTTGCATTCTTTCAACTGAAATTTGCCATCATCACACCAGCGTTAATCACGGGCACATTCGCGGAGCGTATTCGCTTTAAGTCGTATGTGCTCTTTATGATTTTGTTCTCTCTATTTATATATGCTCCATTAGCACATTGGACGTGGCATTCTGAAGGCTTCCTTTTTAAAATGGGCGTACTTGATTTTGCTGGCGGAACAGTAGTACACATGTCGGCAGGATTTGCCGCCTTAGCTGCTTCCATTTACTTACGAAATAAGAACGAAGTAAAATCACACATCTCTCCTGCCAATGTACCATTCGTACTATTAGGCACAGGGTTATTATGGTTCGGATGGTTTGGCTTCAATGCCGGGAGTGCATTAAGTGCCGGTGCATTAGCGGCTTCCGCTTTCGCAACAACCAACACAGCCTCTGCCGCTGCTGGTCTTGCCTGGATTTTGTTTGATGCTGCTCGTGGCAAAAAGCCATCTGCTATTGGGTTCTGTATCGGTGCCGTTGTAGGCTTAGTGGCCATCACTCCTGCTGCAGGTTTTGTAACCATACCTTCCAGTTTATTTATCGGAACGTTTGCTGCTATCATCAGCAATGTAGTTGTGCATTGGAAACAAAAAACTTCATTAGAAGATACTTTGGATGTATTCCCTTGCCACGGTGTAGGTGGAGCAGTAGGTATGGTAATGACCGGTTTGCTTGCCACTCAAGCTGTTAACGGAGCAAACACTACTGGTAATGGTTTCTTTATTGACGGAAGTCTGACGCTCATTACCACGCACCTTATTGCATTGGTAATTGTAGTTGCCTTCTCCTTTCTAGGCTCCATGCTTTTATTAAAAGTAACAGATTTAATCTCACCTCTTAGAGTGAGCGCTGAAGAAAAGATTGTGGGCTCAGATTTCAGTCAACATGGTGAGAACGTGTACCCCACATTAAAAGAAGAATTAGAAATGGCATCCTAAACCAAATCGGTTTTCGCCTTTAGCGAGAATGATTTTTTAAAATATTTCACAACCTAAACCTGAACCTATGAAGACGATTAACCAAACCAATTTGTATCACGATCCTTAAAGAAGCGGTCTTTATTCTCGATGTGTTTACGCTATTGCAAAAAGATCTTACCAGTTTATCATTTTCTAAAAAACCTAAAAACAAATTATGAAAAGTTTATTACGAAATTTCTTAGTCGTTATTCTCCTTGCCAGCTACCAATTTGGCTTTGCTCAAGATGCAACCCCTCCAGTAGGAGAAGAGCCTAAAGAAGAAGAAAAGAAATTTTCTTTTGGCGGTTCTGTTGATACCTATTTTCGCTCATCATTCAAAACAACAAATGATTTTACAGATGGTGGATATGGTCCCTCATCTTCGTTTGCAGATGGAAAAGGATTTTCAATTGGTATGGTGAATCTAATCGCATCGTATCAAGGTGAAAAAGCGGGATTTGTTGCCGATGTTGTATTTGGCCCACGAGGTCAAGCAGCTGTATTTGGAACAGCTTCTGGTCAGGCGGTTATTAATCAAGCTTTCGCTTACTATAAATTCTCTGATGCCTTTACTTTGAATTTAGGTCAGTTCAATACCTTCCTTGGTTACGAAGTAATTTCGCCAACTGTAAATTTTAATTACTCTACTTCTTACCTGTTTTCATACGGTCCATTTAATCACACAGGTCTTCGTGCTGACTTTTCTTTCGGGGATGGTTTCGTTGCTAAAGCTGCCATTATGAACCCAACTGATTTTGTTGAATTTAATGCGGTAAGCACCTATACGTTGGGAGCTCAAATCGGAAAGACAAGTGATGCGGGTGGAATATGGTTGAACTTCCTTTACGGAGATCAAGATGGAAAGATGAAAGAAGATGGTGATGACCCATTTGGAACTGGCGATC
>JBBRFY010000036.1:0-23900 GCA_038241205.1 Cytophagales bacterium | reverse complement strand
GTGTCGATCGTGAATAAAACGTTTAAAGGTATTCGTCCTTTCTTTGATTATTGTAGTGAAGTATTGACGACTAATGTAAATGGCGAGTTGTTGTTATAAAAGTACATTTTATAATGAATGACTATCGTACCTCGAGTTATTTTAAAATTTTGAATTTAGTGATCGCCATCTTCGTTTTTAGTTCAATTATGAGTTAAGAATTGCGTTGAATATGCCTTTATGGTATGTTTTCATTACCCATTTATTTTTTCGTATCTTTGGCACTCATGGACAGCATTTTCACTCTTTTCGGTACGCGTTTACTCCAATTCCTTTAAAGAAATCAATCATTTAGTCTTTAATGATGTTTAATTAAAAACTTCTAAAAAGCATTTAGGATGATAAAATTGTTGTTTCACAGACATTTAAAATCTACAACATGAGAGCATTAAAAATAACACAAAAGATTACGAGTCGTGAGTCACAGTCATTAGATAAATACCTTAATGAAATTGCAAAGATTAATCTAATTACTGCGGAAGAAGAGGTAAACTTAGCAAGACGAATACGTGCAGGCGATGACGTAGCTTTACAGAAATTAGTAAATGCTAATCTTCGATTTGTTGTTTCTGTGGCGAAGCAATATCAACAAGGTGGAATGACGTTGGGTGATTTAGTGAATGAAGGTAATTTGGGACTTATAAAAGCGGCATCACGATTTGATGAGAAACGCGGATTCAAATTTATATCGTATGCTGTATGGTGGATACGGCAATCTATTTTGCAGGCACTATCAGAACAAACACGTATCGTGCGCTTGCCTTTAAATCGCATTGGCTCGTTAAACAAAATGAATCAAACATTTTCTGAGCTTGAGCAAAAGCATCAGCGTGAACCAACCGATGAAGAGTTAGCGGTAGTAATGGAAACAACCCCTGAGGAGATTCTTAAAATTAAAAGCCATAAGTCGTACAAAGTTTCGATGGACGCGCCACTTAGTAACGATGGCGATGGCGGCACGATGATGGATGTGATGGCGGATGAAGATGCCGCTCAACCCGATTCTGATTTGATTGATATTTCGTTGAAGAGTGAAATTCAACAATCGCTGGCAAGACTTTCTGAGCGTGAGGCTTCTGTTTTAAGGTTATACTATGGCCTTAGTGGTGGCCACGCTTTGTCGCTACACGACATAAGTGAAAAATTCGATTTGAGTACTGAGCGCGTAAGGCAAATTAAAGATAAAGCAACTCGTAAATTGCGTAACACTCCTCGACTCACTGTTTTGAAATCGTATTTAGGATAGTAGAGCACAGCAGGCTTTATTTTGAATATTAACCGCCACCAACGAATGTGTTAGCGTGGCGGTATTTTTTTTGTTAAGAGGGTAGTTTTAAATTTTCGTTTCGGGGTAAAGTTTTATTATTTGCGTTGCATCTATACTATTATCAGAATCATTTTTTTTGACATCTTTCCCTGCGAGAAAAGTTTAAACAGTAAATTAATAATAGCGTAATATGGAAGACTTTGAGTTTCTTCAGGAAAAGTATTTTAACAATTCCGTTTTGGAATATTTAATTGTTGCAGGTGTTATTTTGTTTGGGATGCTAATACTGCGTTTGTTTAGAAACGTTATTCTAAAGAAACTAATGAAGTGGGCTTCATCCACTGAAACCAATATAGATGATATTTTGGTTAGGGCATTAGAAAAATTTGTTCTTCCGATTTTAAACATTGCCCTAATTTATTATTCAATCTTATATCTTACTTTAGGCGACAGAATTAGTAAGTATCTTAGCTATGCCATTGCAGCTGTTATCGCGTATTTTTTAATACGCATCGCCTCTACAAGTGTGCAACAATTACTTCACGCATATGTGCTGAAGCAAGAAAATGGTGAGCAAAAGATAAAGCAGATAAAGGGTATCGTCATCGTTATTAATGTTTGCATTTGGGGCGTTGGCTTATTGTTTCTTTTCCATAATCTTGGTTATAATGTTACCGCCATCGTGGCGGGTATGGGTATTGGCGGTATTGCCATTGCTTTGGCCGCGCAAAATATATTGGGTGATTTTTTTAACTACTTCGTTATCTTTTTTGATCGGCCTTTTGAGATTGGTGACTTTATAAAAGTGGATGATAAAATTGGAGTAATTGAATACATTGGAGTAAAAACCACGCGCATTAAAAGTATTACGGGAGACCAGTTGGTGATTTCAAACAGTGATTTAACAAATTCGCGTGTTCATAATTTTAAGCGAATGGAACGAAGAAGATTGGTATTTTCCATTGGTATTGTTTATGAAACACCAATCGATAAAGTGCGCGCAATACCCGACTTAATTAAGAAAATTATTGATGAACAGACGAACGCGACATTCGACCGTGCTCATTTTGCTACCTATGGTAATTTTAGTCTTAACTTCGAAATAGTCTATTTCGTTGAAACACCAGATTATATTGAGTACATGAATATTCAACAAAGTATTAATCTGCAAATTTTTGAAGAATTTCAGAAACGAGAAATAGAATTCGCATATCCTACCCAAACTATACTGTTGAATAAACCACTTGAATAATTTTTGAAAAGATCGTTGTACATATTTTACGTGCTGGTAATTTTTGTTTCGCTGAATTACATCATTTTATTTTTTTTTAATGTGCATGGGAAAGTTAAAGCGCAGAAAAATTTCTGCGCTTTTAAGAAACAATTTGAAAACTAGGCGGCAAAAGATTTCGCAAATTCTTTTGCGAAGTCTTCTAATTTAATTTTACTAAACGTTGGCTTGCGCGCGCGGGCTTCGGCTTGCATTGTTCCTACGCGTATTGCATTACCCATTTCTGTGTAGGCACTTGTGTGAATTTCTGAAAGACCCGTTGCATGTAGTTCGGACTGAAGAAGCTGTCCATTAATGCCTACAGAATTAGGAATTGAGAATCTTAGCAGATTTCTCCAACTTTTAACATTCATTGAATTATTCTGGAAGTCTGGATGAATTTTTACACAGATTCCAAAAAAGATTAAAAGTCCTTTTGTTACTCCTTAACCCGTCTTTTTGCGGTTTTTAATTTTTAAAAATTACAAAAATTATATTACCTGCAATTGCGAATAAAATAGTTTGTAATATATTTACTGCAATTAAGACTAATATCAATATGAAGAAGACGAAGCTTGGCGAATTTGAGGAATTGGTGCTGCTTACGGTGGCGGGACTTCAGCAAGAAGCGTATGGCGTTGAAATTAAACGGGAATTAGAATACCGGTTAAAAGATAGACTGAGTGTTGGGTCTATCCAATCGGCACTGAAGCGCATGGAAGAAAAAGGTTTTCTAACTTCTGAATTTGGAGAAGCCACGTTAAAACGGGGAGGTAAACGCAAACGCATTTACACCACTACATCTTACGCACACAAAGTATTAAATGAGATGAAAGACATTCGCGCAGGCTTATGGAATTCTATTCCGTCTTCTATTGAATCGCTTACTCCCGAGTTGAAAGTAATATGACTCAGCCCGAAAATATTGATCCACCCAAATGGCCGCTGAAATTGTTACGGCTCTTTCTAAACAAAGAATATCTGGAGGAGATTGAAGGCGACATGCAGGAAATATTTGTCGAACGTGTTGCACAATTTTCATATAAAAAAGCCAGAAGAATATATGCGTGGGAAACGATTAAACTATTGCGACCCATCTTGTTAAAAAATTTAAAACGAAACGCCATCTTCATCAATTTTGCCATGTATAAAAACTATTTAAAAATCGCCTGGAGAAATCTTATTAAAAAGAAAGCATATTCCTTCATTAATATTTTTGGTCTTGGTCTCGGCATTGCCTGTTGCCTTTTGATTTTCATGTTTGTGCAAGACGAATTGTCTTACGACAACTACCATGAAAAAGGAAATCGGATTTATCGCGTGATTCATGGTTGGGAAGCTTCTGATAGTTTGAATAGAAAGGCGTCAACGGATTCGTATTGGGTGTGGGGAAATGCTCCAATTGGTCCGGCTCTTAAGAATGAGTTTCCCGAGATTGATAAAGTAGTTCAGTTTTCTGGAAGGGCAGATATTTTATTAAGCGTGGATGATAAACTCTATCAAGAAGATGGTGTCTTCTTCATGGACTCCACTGTCTTTGATGTTTTCAGTTGGAAGTTAATAGAAGGCGATCCTAAAACTGCGTTGGCCGCTCCATATAGTATCGTGTTAACACAAACAACGGCTAGGAAATATTTTGGTGAAGAAAATCCTGTTGGCAAATTATTGAAGGGCAGTGAATCAGCCGGTCGTGCTGCTGCTGGCGATTATTTAGTAACCGGTGTTATGGAAGATGTGCCAGCCAATTCTCATTTTCGTTTCAATGCGTTGCTTTCATTAAATACCTTTCGAAAATCGATTCCGGAAATTTTTAATAATTGGGGGTACGTAGATATCTATACTTACTTTTTAGTGAATGAGCAATTTGATGAGCGAAAATTCAACGCAAAAATTCCTGCTTTTGTTGGAAGGCACCGGGACGGTCCGGATTCAAAATACGTGATCGCCATTGAGTCTTTAAAAAATGTTTACCTACGAACAGACGCGCAAAGACAACCTGGAGAAACGGGAAGTCTATCGAACATTTATGTGTTCTCTATTATCGGGCTATTTATTTTAGTTATCGCGATGATTAACTTTATGAATCTGAGTACCGCACGATCGATGGAGCGTGGAAAAGAAGTTGGAATCCGAAAATCAATTGGCGCAGCGCGTGGAAGTTTAATCACACAATTTTTAGGTGAATCATTAATTATTGTTTTGTTGTCGATGGTTGTGGCCATCTTAATTGTGGCGTTGGCATTACCGGTTATGAGCGATTTTACAGGCAAAGCGTTTGTTATTCAGAATTTTATTAATTGGCAAACCGTTCCCTTTATGATGGGAGTAATGTTGCTAATCGGTATTGTCGCAGGTTCTTATCCTGCTTTAATTCTTTCTGGCTTTAGTCCGGTAATGGTTTTAAAAGGTATTACGAAATCAAATAAAGGTGGCGTTAATTTAAGACGTGTACTGGTCGTTTTTCAATTCAGTTTATCCATTGCATTAATAGCCGGAACCATCATCGTGTATACCCAGATGAATTATTTGCTTGATACAAATTTAGGCTTTGACAAAGAACACATGTTAATATTGGATTACAATTATGACGAAGCAGTGAACAGCAAATCAGAAGTACTTAAAATTGAGATGGAAGCAAATCCTGCAATTCTTTCAGCGGCATTTTCTCGCAGCGTACCGGGAAGTTACTTTCCAAACGCAGGCACAGAGATTCAAACACCAGAGGGAGAAATGAAAATGATGGGTCAACCTATCTTTCAGGTTGGGATTGATTTTATAAATCATTTTGGGCTGGAATTAGTTGCGGGAAGATCGTATTCCAGAGAGCATCCATCTGATTCAAGCAAAGCGCTTGTTATTAATGAAGCAACGACCAGGCAATACGGTTATACCAATCCAGCTGATATTGTTGGTAAAAAATTTAGTCAGTGGGGAAGAGAAGGAGAAGTGATAGGGGTGGTAAAAGATTTCAATTACACGTCTTTGCACCGAACCATCGAACCGTTAACCCTTCCTTTCGAACCCTATGCCAGCCGATATTTATCGCTTAAAATTAAGTCTGAAAACATAGCACAAACTATCAATGAAGTTCAACGGGTTTGGAGTCAGTTGGCTCCGCATCGTCCTTTTCTGTATAGTTTTCTAAATGATGATTTTGATCGTCAATATCGCAGCGATTTTATTTTTAGAAAATTGTTTACTACGTTTTCTTGCCTTGCAATTTTTATTGCCTGCCTTGGGCTACTGGGCTTGGCTACCTATACAGCAGAACAGCGAACCAAGGAAATAGGTATTCGAAAAGTACTGGGAGCAAATGTTCAAAACATTGTGCTCTTACTATCGAACGACTTCATTAAACTGGTTATCGTTTCTATTCTTATTGCCACGCCAATTTCATGGTATGCAATGAATAAATGGCTTGAAGGTTTCGCATATCGTATGGAAATTCAGGCGTGGATGTTTTTGTTGGCAGGCTTCATTGCACTTTCCATCGCGGTGTTTACTATAAGTTATCAGTCCATTAAATCAGCACTGACGAATCCGGTGAATTCTTTAAAAAGTGAATAAACTCTGGTAGTGTATGCATGAACAAAAAATAACACCACCCAAATGGCCTCTCAAGTTCCTTAAGTTTTTTCTCAGGAAGGAATATCTGGAAGAGATTGAAGGCGACATGGAAGAACTATTTTATGAAAATGTAGATCGACTTTCTATAGGTAAAGCAAGAAGCGTGTACACGCGGGAGATGTTAAAACTACTTCGCCCAGTGCTGATCAAAAATGTAATTGGAATTCAAAATGTAAATCATTACCCCATGTTTAAAAATTATTTTAAAACGGCAATTAGAGGATTAATGAAAACTCCATTGACTTCCTTTATAAATATTGTTGGGCTGGCAATGGCCATTGGCATTTGCGTGTTTGTATATGCGTTTGCGCATTGGACATACAGTACCGATCAGTTTCATGAAAACAAGAACTTGGTTTACCTTACAACGTTCATGGCCAATCGTGACGGAACTTTTCAGCAACATGGCAAAACACCACGCCCGTTAGGTGAAATGCTCAGAGAAGATTTTGCCCACATTAAAAAAGTATGCAGAGTTGAGGATCGAAATGTTGTGGTTAAATATGATGATAAGGTATTTCACGAACGTGTACGATATACCGATCCTGAATTTTTAGAGATGTTTACCTTTCCGTTAAAGTGGGGAATAGCGAATACGTTAACCGATTTAAATAGTATTATTCTTAGCGAAGAGATGTCCATTAAGTATTTTGGCGAGGAGAATCCCATTGGCCAAAACATTCTTGTTAAGTTTGATAAGGATAGGAGCAAGGCGTTTAAGATTACGGGTGTGGCAAAAGAATTTCCAGATGCACGCACCATCGATTTTAACTTTCTAGTAAATTTTGAGAACTTAAAAATATCCAACCCCAACGATAACGTTGACGACTGGAGTGCATTCATAAATGCTACACTCATACAAGTTGATAATCCAGATGATCTTTCCAGTCTTGTGCAGGGCATGGAGAAATACCGACTGTTGCAAAATAAAGTGGTGCAAGAAGATTGGGCAATTGCGTCATTTGTTTTTGAACCATTGGCTACGTTGCATGAACGATCTGACGATATTAAAGACGATATATCTGCTAGTTCAGGATCGAATTATAAATCAATAATTTATTTGGGTTCTGTTGGATTTCTGATGATGGTCTTGGCGTGTTTTAATTATATAAACATCGCCATTGTTTCAGCAGCAAAACGATTGAAAGAAATTGGCGTTCGAAAAACGATAGGTGCAACAAGACGCGTTGTGATTATTCAGTTTTTAATCGAGAATATTGTTGTCACTTTTTTCGCGTTGATTCTAGGTGTAATATTGGGCGCAACATTTTTTATTCCCGGCTTTGAAATGATGTGGCACTTTAGCATGGACTTCACGTTGTTGGATGCAAGTCTTTGGATATATCTTCCTTCCATTTTAATCATCACTGCGGTTGCATCCGGAATTTATCCAGCATTCTACATTTCTAAATTTCAGGTTGTTAAAATATTAAAAGGTTCTGTAGCGTTTGGAAAGAAAAACCCATTGACCAAAGTCTTTCTTGTTTTTCAATTGATTATTGCGTGTATACTTATGACCAGTGCTGTGATGTTTACGCAGAATACAAATTACCTTGCAAGGCGAAGTTGGGGATACGATCAGCAGTCAAAACTATATGCCGAAGTGCCTGAACTTTCAGCATATGAACAATTGAATGCAAAGATGCTTCAAAACCCAAATGTGATCTCCGTTTCCGGATCGAGTCACCACATCGGTAGAAATAATGGAAGTGCTATTATTCATATAGCCGATCATCAATATGAAGTTGATCAATTATTAATTGATGCAAAGTATTTTGCAACAATGGATTTAAAGTTAGAACAAGGTCGTGTGTTCAATGAGGATTCTGAAAATGATAAACATACAGTAGTTGTAAATGATTTTTTTGTAAAAAGCATGGCGTTTGAGCAGCCGATAGGACAATTATTTAAAATCGACAGCATTCAATATGAAGTGATTGGAGTAGTGAGTGATTTTCATCAATACAGTTTCGCACGCAAAGTAAAGCCACTAATTTTTGGTTTGGCAGCGCGCGATAATTATCGATACTTATCAATGAATGTTAGAAAAGGATCAGAGCAAGAAACCTTTGCAGCGTTGCGCGAAGCGTGGATTCAACTGTTTCCTGAAATTCCTTTTCAAGGTGGATATCAGGAAGATGTTTGGGGAAATTATTATAACGAAATTGAAATTCATGCAATTGTTTGGCAGGTGTTTGCTTTCATTGCCATGCTACTGGCTGGCTTAGGTTTGTATGGGCTGGTGTCAATAAATGTATCAGGGCGCGTGAGGGAGTTTAGTATTCGAAAAGTATTAGGCGCAGGCATAGGAAACATTACCGCTCTTTTAGCAAGACAATATGCTTTATTATTTACAGTGGCATTAATTCTTGGAGCGCCAATAAGCTATGTGATAATAAAGATATTAATAGAAACTGCGTACAGCTATCACATGCCAATAACGTATTCTGGAGTTTTTGTGGCGATTGCAATATTGATATTTGTTTTAGTCACAACCATTTCTACTCAGATTAGAAAGGTATCAAAATCAAATCCGGTTAATGGATTGAAAGTAGAGTAGGGAAGACGTGGTATCGAAATTAATGGTATCAACTCTGATTCCAGATGTCGGCATATTGTTCAGGATGTTTCTCAAAATCTTCTTTAACAAAGGAACATAGCGGAATCACTTTTTTATTATTCTTTCTTGCATAGTCAACCATTTTGGAAAGAAGCTGTGATGCAATGCCATTACCTCTTAATTTTTCATTCACTTCCGTGTGAAAGACAGTGAGATTTTCATGTTCGATAGAGAATTCCATTTTAGCCAATGTTTCTCCATTTTCTTCTATAAAAAATAATCCACGATCGTTTTCATCTAATTTAATTTGAATGTTGTGCATATAGGTATTTTAATTTTTTCAAGGTAGTATAATGAACTATTAATTCTAGTAAGAGGTAAGCTAACGAATAAGTTGAAAACAAGTTCATCTTTTCAATTCAATTAATTTTTTTTCACCTTTTCCATATACGCCATTACCATTCGTATTTCGCCAAAGCTGTAAGCGTCACCCAACTTTGCTTTTATGGGCGATAATGCTTTTCCTCCGATTTGTTCAATGGCTTTTTGGATGGCCGGAATTTTTGAAGCGTCCATTATCTTTTCAATGTCAAGCGTACCTTTTTGAATATAGAATGCAAGATGTCCTTCAATGGTAACGGGACTGAGTGCACGTTGTTCAGCAATTTTTTCAATGGAATTTCCTAGCTTAAACATTTCAAAACTTTGCTGCTTGGTTTCAGTTTCGCGCTCAGGTTTTTCTTTGCGTTCAGGTTTTGAATTTTTAAGATGGATGCGCGATTGTAAATTGTTTGCTTCGCAATAGTCGGCCACAACATGCAAAAATAGTTTGGCATACCTTTCAATTTTTACTTCGCCAAAACCCGATATTTTTTTAATCTCTTCTTTGTTGTGCGGAAGGTACGTAGCCAACTCCATCAATGTGGCATCGGATAGTACGATGTAAGCAGGAACATTTTCTTCTTTCGCCACCGAAATTCTTGTCGCTTTAAGTTGTTTAAATAGATCTGCTTCATAATCTGTTTTTGCTAACGATGCAATAACTCGTTCTTTTGGTTTAGCAAGCATCACTTTTTCATTTCCCTTCAGCACAGCTTCACTTTTTGGAGTCAATTGCAATACAGGATATATTCCATCTGATTTGTTGAGATAATGTTGATTTAATAGTTCGCGAATAATTGTAGTCCACTCTTCCTTACTGCTATCGGCACCAATGCCGAATGTTTTAAGTTGCTTATGTTCCTCCTGAATTTTTACCGAGTTCGATCCTCTCAAAAGGTCGATGATGTAGCCTGCGCCAAAACGTTCGTTCACGCGTGCAACAGCGGAGAGTATTTTTTGTGCAGCAATTGTTCCGTCAACAAGCTCAATGCGCGTGAGGCACACATCGCAGTGCCCACAGTAATCAACGGTGACTTCGTCAAAATAATTTAATAGGTATTTTCTTCTGCAGGTTGATAGATCGCCATAGGTAGCCATCTGATCTAACTTTCGTAAATAGATTTTGGTTTGCTCTGGATTATTCTCAATCGATACAAATTTTTTCATCTTGCTCACATCAGCATACGAGTAAAACAGTAACGCTTCGCTTTCTAATCCATCGCGGCCAGCACGCCCAGTTTCCTGATAATAACTTTCGATATTTTTAGGCAAATCCATGTGCACTACATACCGCACGTTGGATTTGTCGATGCCCATACCAAAGGCAACGGTTGCTACTATAATTTTTGTTTCATCGCGCAAAAACATTTCCTGATGCTGGGTGCGAATTTCTTTGGTCAATCCTGCATGATACGGCAGCGCATCGAAGCCCTCGTCTTTCAAATCATTGGCAATTCTTTCTGTCGAGGTACGTGACAAGCAATAAAGAATGCCTGATTCATCCTTTCGGCTTTCTAGAAAAGTAAGCAGTTTTTCAAAACTGTTCTGTTTGGGTTCAACCGTGTAACAGATATTGGGGCGATTGAAACTCGATAAAAAAGTTATCGGGTTAGTGAGTTCTAATTTTTCAAGAATATCTTTTTGTGTTAACTGGTCGGCAGTTGCCGTTAGCGCAATGACCGGAACATGCGGCATCGATCTTTTTAACTGTGACAATACAAGGTATTCCGGTCGGAAGTCGTGCCCCCAATGTGAAATGCAATGCGCTTCATCAATGGCAACAAGGCTCACATCGAACGTTGCTAGTCGTTTGATGAAATTACTTTCGGGTGCGAGATAAAGGAGTTTGAGTTTTTTGGATCGCACGCGCTCTAAAATTTCATCCTGCTCGTAATGGCTTTGTGTTGAATTTAAATAGGCTGCTTCAATTCCGTTCACCCGCAAGGCATCCACTTGGTCTTTCATTAACGCAATAAGCGGAGAGATCACTACTGTAAGTCCATCAAAAATCAACGCAGGTATTTGATAGCATAATGATTTTCCGCCACCCGTTGGCATTAGTACAAATGTGTCCTTCTTCTGAAGCACAGCATTAACAATTGCTTCTTGTTCGTGTCGGAAAGAAGCATACCCAAATTGATCGCGAAGGATTTGTAGTGGCGTCATAGTGACCTGTAACGTTAAAGTCATATTCAACTTAGGTTATTTTTTTTATTTCCCAAATAGAATATCAGTATAATGTAACCATCGGTTTTCGGTTCTTGCTAAAACCGTAATCCGATCGCACAGAAAATGCTGACTGTACGGAAGATCTTTTAAATAAGGCCAGGTTTTTAAAAAATCTTCGGTTGAAAGATTGCGACTGATGGTAATGTTCGGTGTAAAGTTAGGGTCTTCTTTAACGAGTTTTTCAAAGATGTCGCGCAGGGGATACTTGTTTACAATATCAAGGTAAAGCGTGTGCTTTGATCGATGATGAAACACGTTAATATTTTTTACAAATACATTAAAGGCAGTAAAATGATCGGCCTTGGATTGCACATGATGGAGCATGTCTTCAATGTGTTCATCGTTGTACTTAAAAAGTGATACGTGTGCTTTCGAATATCGGTCTTCAAATTCATGACCTATCAAGTAATGCACGTCATCTTTTAAAACGGACACATCGCTTTTAATGTGTGGTGGCGGTGCAATCATAAAGAATAATTCTTGTACTGGGTTGGCGACTTTTACGTGGGTTGATTTCATATTGTTTGATTTAGTTTTGATTTATTAGAATTGTTAATTGATTGCTGTTTTGTCAATCGCTAAAATGCTAGTGGTGTATGCACGATAGTTATTTAAGGTATTGTTATAGTCGATTTTTATGATACTGTTTTTATGAAGTAGGCAATGAGTATAGTGATGCATTTTAAGTTCAGGTTCCTTTAAACATGTTCATCCCCACTCTCACGCGCTTGTTTACATTCAAAGTGGTGGCGCGAATTACTTTCTCTACGCCATGCCGGTGTTTAATTCTGTCGATAGCTTCATAGAGATTGATAGTTTCAACAGTATCGTCAAACAAATTGATTTGATGATTGCCATGAACAAGATTGCTGAGGCGAACACCAACCAGCCGAATGAGCATTCTTTTAGTATAGAGCTTATCGAAGAGCTGACTGACAATTCGCAACAATTCATGATCTGACGAAGTATAGGGAATGTGAATTTGTTTTGTTTCAGTGTCGAAGTTGGCGTAACGAATTTTTACGGTAACACACGAAGTCAATTTCTTTTGATCGCGCAATTGAAACGCTACCTTCTCCACCATCGCGATAAGAATACACTTCAATCGCTTTACATCTACAGTATCTTGGTCGAAGGTACATTCAGTAGAGATTGATTTTTGTTCGGTATGTGGAACAACAGGCGAATCATCAATTCCATGCGCTTTGTTCCATAAACTCATTCCGTTTTTTCCGAACGCATGTGTTAAAATATTTAAAGGCATTTCGCGAAGCGTTGCTACCGTGCGAACGCCCATGGTGTGTAATAAAGAAGAAGTTTGTTTTCCGATCATCGGGATTTTATCGACCGATAACGGAGCGAGAAAATCTTTTTCTTCTCCAGCGAAGATGTGTTGATTCGCATTCGGCTTAAACTCACCCGTTGCTACTTTCGATACGAGCTTATTCACTGACATAGCCAACGAAATCGTCAACCCACTTTCTCTAATAATCTTTTCTCGTAATTCTGTAGCCCATTGAAACGCGCCAAAGTATTTGTCCATGCCACTGGCATCAATATAAAATTCATCGATGGATGCTTTTTCAAAACAAGGAGCGGCCTCTGCTATTATCTCGGTAATTTCATGCGAAGCCTTGCTGTACGATTCCATATCGCCTGAAATTACCTTTGCATCAGGACAACGTTGAAGCGCCAAATACATGGGCATGGCAGAATGAATACCAAACTTTCGCGCCTCATAACTGCATGCCGCCACCACACCTCTGCGACTGCTTCCGCCTACTATTAGAGGTATGTTCTTTAGTTTTGGATTTTTTCTACACTCCACCGCTACAAAGAAAGCGTCCAAGTCCAAGTGTATAATGTTCCGTTCCATAACGCTAAATAACTAAAAATATTAGTTAATAGTTTTTATTTTAAACTAATTATTTTAGTTTTGTCTCACTGTCAGCCATAGCAGTAGAATTGGAAGCAAGACGGAATTTATTCTGTACTACTTCTAATTCTTTTATAGATCGTCTGTAGTTGGCGATACCTTTCGTGATGCGTCCTGCAGGTTTTTCCTGTGGGAACATCCGCGAAAAAGTATTGAAGTGCTTACGGGTGGAAGTTGTATTTTGATATAATACTTTTGAATACGTAAGGTATAATCAGTTAATGATTCGAATTGATTTGATTGTGGGTGAAGAAATCACTAGAAGCGGAATGCGAAGTGTACGATAGTTTTGTGATTTTTTTATGCGGCATGGCGAGGCGCCACCGGGCTATCCGTTACAAGTCCGGCCTCCACACAGGTCAACGCACTTCGGGCTTTCCACTTCTATCCCTTGCCGATGAGTGGTTAAATTGAGAAACTGTGGTTCACTCGGAGTTAGAATTTAAAATCGGCAACAAGGTATTCTCAATTGATGATTCGAATTAATATTTCCATAGGTAACAAAATCAGCCATACCAAATGCATATTACGATTAACGGATAACGATTAACTTTGAACTTCGAACCTCAAACTTTGAACCTCGAACGTATTATGGCACTAATAAATAAAAACTTAAAATTTCTTAGAACGGAGCTTGGTCTTACTCAAAAACAGTTGGCTGAAAAGCTCGGTTTAAAACAAGCAGCAATTGGTGCGTATGAAGAAGAGCGTTCTACACCGCCATTAGTTTCGTTACTCGACATCGCGAAAATTTTTAAGGTAAACATCGATATGTTGGTAAGTCACGATTTAAGTCGTGTGTCAGAGAAAGATCGAAAATCAACATCACCTTCTCGTGGAAAAGAAGTGTTGGCCATTACCGTTGACAGTAATAATAAAGAGAACGTAGAACTGGTTACACAAAAAGCATCCGCAGGTTATTTATCGGGATATCAAGATGTGGAATTTGTAAAAGATCTTCCGAAAATTAGTATGCCGGTGTTGCCAAAAAATAGAACATATCGCGCGTTTGAGATTCAAGGCGATTCCATGATACCGATTCAACCGGGCAGTATTATTTTTGGTGAATACCTAGAAGATGTTTCGTCAATCAAAAACGGAAAGCTTTATATTTTGGTAACGAAGCAAGATGGTATTGTCTTCAAGCGAATTTTCAATTTTGCTGATGATGAAAGTAAAGTGTTATTGGTTTCTGATAACCGACAGTACGAGCCATACTCTATCGATGCAGATGATGTATTAGAAATTTGGGTGGCCAAAGCATTTTTCTCGAATCAGTTTCCAGAAACAATTGCTGATGTATCGGTGGCTGATCAATTGGCCATACAAGTTGTGAAGTTACAGGCTGCGTTAGGCGCGAAGAAAAAGTAGAAGGGGTCCTCTACGTTTAGATTTACGTTGTGATGTGTTCGTTCCAATTAGATTTTTTCTAATTTTAATCATGACTACCGACAAGACTCGAGTGCAGTTAGACACGAACAACTTTAATTAAATTGGTTTCAAATCGGTTTCCTTTGAACATGACTTTGATGGCTTGCTTAAATTATTATTATATTCAAAAAAAAACTGCTGGGTGTTATCTGAATTATTTAACCTAGAGACTGTAACGTCCCATCAATAGACTTTAACGCTCGTTATCTTATATACTGCATGATTCGAAATTTAATTATTATCACTCTGGTTGCTTTGTCTGTAGGCTGTTACCAAAAGCCAAAAAGAAATGTAATGGACGCTAACTTGCAAAAGGTGATGATAGATTTTGCTCACATTTCCATTAGTATTCCAAAGTATTTTAAAAGATATTCACCGGAGGACTTGACTTATGCGATTCAAAATTCGGACTCTTCGGAATTTTCCGAAAATGAAAAACAGGAGCAAATTTTCAGGATTGAGAGGTTTCGATTGAACTCGCTTGGAATGATGTATTATATTTATGTAGATACAGCTAACATCGATAACGTAATTATTTTTAAAAAAACAAAGTATATCAAACTTAGTAAAGAAGTTCGTCAAGACATTCTGTCGACCACTGAGAAAAACTTAAGCCCATTCGAAAATCAATTTGAATTGAGGAGACTGGACACTCAGTTTTTTACTGGAGAAAAGGCTCAGATATTAAAACAAAAATTTTCAATTGAGTGGCCTGGCGGGATTAACTATAAAACTTTTTATTTTGTAACAACGAGGTCAAATACGTTTCAGATTTTGGTGGAAAGATCCGATAACGAAGATTACGAGAACAGAGTAACCGGAATGCGAGTTGGGTTATAGCAACCAGTGCTCGTAGTTGCCGGCATCCAGAAAAATATTCATCGTTTGGCATCGAAGAATTCTTTTTTCATTGCGCTATCTTTCTTTGGATTTGTTTTATGAAACGATTCGCCTTCGGCCAGGCAGTTTATCCAATCGGCAACCGGAAACTAGCTCCTCGTTTACTTCACCATATATGCATCGAAAAAGTCTTTTGAATTTAGCACCTCGATGTATGAAAAATGAAAGTCGCTTACATCTTCTGTAATAATACATTTACACTTGGCTTGTTGGGCTGAATAATATTCCAAACCATCTTCAAAATCTCCAATCGATTTATTTTGGATAGTTTGCAACACAGTTTGATTATCGACTGAAGTGATTTTTATTTTTTCAGTAAGAATTTCTATTTTTTTTTTTGCCCCTATTGATCCACTCTTTTTTTCTGCAAAATAATAAGCGATGGCAAGGCAAATAGGAGATGTGTAAACTGTAAATCTTGGATTGTCTGACAAGCTGAGAATGCGAGCCGAATAGGTAAAGAGTGGATATTCTTTGTTTAAAACGGAAACAAGAATATTAGCATCCAGAAAAATATTCATCGTTTGGCAGCGAAGAATTCTTTTTTCAGTGCGCTACCTTTCTTTGGATTTGTTTTATACACCGATTCTCCTTCGGCCAATTGACTTATCCAATCCGCAACCGGCATGTCTTCCAAATTTTTATAATTCTCTGTGGTAATTTTGCGATAAAGATATTCTGTAAGACGCGAGAGACTTACATTATTAGCCTCGGCAAATCTCTTTGCTTTTTGAACAATCTTTTCGTCAAAGCTTAGCGTTATTTTAGCGTCCATACAGTAATTGTTATTTGTACGACAAAAATATTAATTCTATACGTATAAAACAATGAGTTTACTTAATTTTTTCACGAATCAATTGTCTTGATCGGAAGAGGAAATGAATACTGAAAACGTGGTGCCTGAATCGAGTTTGCTTTTCACTTCTACTCGTCCGCCTAATGTTTCGGCTTGAAGTTTAACAAGAAATAATCCTAAACCTTTTCCTTCCGTATGCGTGTGGAAGCGTTTATATAACCCAAAAACTTTATCCTTAAATTTATCAAGGTCTATGCCCATTCCATTATCCGTAACATCCAATCGAACGAGGTTATCTATTTGAGTGGTGCGAATAGAAATTTTTAATTTCCGATCGGGCGAATGATACTTAATAGCGTTGCTCACCAGATTGTATAATATACTGGATACCATGGGTTTTATTGAATACACCATTGGTGCGTCACTAAAATCAGAATCAAGTTCTATGTGCTGATCTTCTATTTCTTTTTTTAGCAATATGGTTATATGCTCAAGCTCATTCGCCCATTGCAAACGTTGCTTTATTTTAGAAACTGAATTACGCATATCGATGATGCTTCCCAGATCTTTGATGGTTGTATCTAATCGCTCGGAGCTAAGTTCAAGGTGTTGCAAAATTACCTGGTGATCTTCTGTTAATTCTTTTCTTTCAAATAAATTGACGAGTCCGATTAAGCTTGCTACTGGTCCACGTAAATTGTGTGAAACGGTGTACGAGAATTGTAATAGATCATTGTTGTGCCGAATTAGTTCTTCGTTGGTTTGTGATAGTTGTGCATTCTTCTCAAACACTTCTTGACTCAAATGAATATTTTCAGAAGTTAACTGATCTTGCTGGCGTTGAATAACATATTTTGCATCGCTAAGATTTGCAATTAGAATTTCATTCTGTTTGTCATACGTTTCAAAACTGTATTTTAGAAAAAAACTACTACCGGTTATAATTAAGAATGTTGCGCCCACCATGTAGTTTATAAAGTAATAGTTGGGCGCAGTGAATCCCGCATCATAATACCCAACACCAAAAAGGTGATGAACCGGATCGTAAAGCACAAGACAAAGAAAACTGATAAGAATGCCAGTTATCAACCGCTTTCTTTCTTCCAATTTAAAAAGGATAAATGGAAATAAGCTTCCTGCCAATATCAATAGACGAAATTGAAAGTATTGAAACTCCTCTAACACGCCCGGCACATCAAACTTATCCGCTACCGAAGCAGTAAGCGAAACTAAATTTAAAGACAGCAATAGTAATATTCTACTAATGCTTACATATTGAAAATAATTAAGAAGTATAGGGGTAAGAAAAAAGAAGGTAGCACCTAAAGCCATCTTTACTGTAATAATCCATCCAAAATAAAGGAGTGCAACAATAAAAAGCAGGAATGTTAAGCCGGATATAATCAGACTTATTCTATTACAAATAACGATGTGACGAATTTCTCTTCGTTCACTGTGCGGGTTTGTCCCGATAAAGCTTATAGCACGCCAGATTTTCAACAACACTTCGAAACATAGTAAAAAATTACAAGGGAATTGTAAATAAGGCAGGCGATGTAAGATTTAGATCCAATTAATATTTTTTCTAAGCAGCGATAGTGTCTTCGCTTCGTTGGATTGGGGCGCAAGCTTTTGATTGTATTCCCAATTGGCTTGTGGTGGTAGGCTCATTAAAATAGATTCTGTGCGGCCATCCGTATCTAATCCGAACTTAGTGCCGCGATCCCACACCAAATTAAATTCCACATATCTGCCTCTTCGTAGGTATTGCCACTGTTTTTCATTTTCCGAAAAAGGTAGCGGATCATTCTTTTTCACTAAAGTTGTATACAATGGTGCGAACAACAAGCCTACATCTTTCACAAAGTTAAATCTCGATTCTTTTGTAAAACCATCTTCGGCTTTTAGGCTATCGAAAAATATTCCCCCAATACCTCTGGTTTCATTTCGGTGTTTTATAAAAAAATAGTCATCAGCCCATTTTTTAAAATTGGAATAATATGATGGATCATGCTTATCGCAAACTGATTTGATTTGTTGATGAAAATAGCGGGCATCATCTTCGTTTACATAATGAGGCGTAAGGTCAATGCCACCGCCAAACCATGAGAGACCATTGCTCATTTCAAAGTAACGCGTGTTCATGTGGATGATCGGAACCATGGGGTTGAACGGATGAATGACGATTGAAATACCAGTCGCAAAAAAATCGATGTCCTCGTTGGGATTTAGTTTCAATGATTTCAAAACGGGTTCTGGCGATTTTCCCCAAACGGCAGAAAAATTTACGCCACCTTTCTCAATTATTTTTCCACCGGTTAACACACGGGCGATACCGCCACCACCACCGGGTCGTTCCCACGCATCACGAATAAATTTCCCCTCACCATCAGTCGCTTCTAATTGCTCGCAAATGTCTTGTTGCAGTTGAATGAACCAGTCGCGTATTATTTCTTTTGTTGGCATGGGGTAAAGTTAGTGGGAGATGGTGGATAGTCAATAGTCAATAGTTGATAGTATGTGAAGGTTATTGCCATTACATGCGCAACACTTTTAAGTCTCTGAATATCTTCTACCGACTATTGACCATTCGCTATGGACTTTTTCTATCTTTAACCTGAGACCAACGTAATGTTATCATGGCAGTAGAGGAGACCGCTAAAGTCGGGAAGAAATCGCACCCGGAAATCAGTAATGATATTCTGCTCAAAGCCTACTCATTGATGTGTGTTGCCCGCGCTATGGCAAATACCTACGATGCGAAACGTGATGTTTGTGGCAAATATGTTCACAGCACTTCGCGCGGACATGAGGCGATTCAACTTGCTGCAGGATTACAATTACAACCTTTTGATTTTGCTTCGCCCTATTATCGTGATGACTCGATGTTGCTGGGCATAGGTATTGAACCGTATGAACTCATGCTTCAACTTATGGCGAAGCGTGACGATCCATTTTCGGGTGGGCGAACATATTACTCACATCCATCTATAAAGCGCGAAAGGTTTCCCATTATTCCACATCAGAGTTCCGCAACAGGTATGCAGGCTATTCCGGCTACAGGAATGGCGCACGGAATTGCGTATCTCGAATCGCAGGGTTTGTTAATAGGGAATAACAAACCCGTTGCGTTATGTTCGCTTGGCGATGGATCAGTAACGGAAGGTGAGGTAGCAGAAGCTTTTCAAATGGCCGTGTTGAAAAAATTACCTATTCTTTATTTGGTTCAGGATAATGATTGGGGAATATCGGCCACCGGAAAAGAGATGCGTGCCATGGATGCCTATCATTATGCTAGTGGATTTAAAGGTATGGAGCGAATGGCCATTGATGGCGCTGACTTTGTTGATTCTTATTTAGGAATGAAGAGGGCGTTTGCTTTTGTGCGAAAGCATAGAAGTCCAATATTAGTTCATGCAACCTGTCCGTTGTTAGGTCATCATACATCTGGAGTACGAAAGGAATGGTATCGCGGTGAAGATTTGGCGTTGCATCAAAAATCAGATCCCATTATTTATTTTTATAACTATTTACTGAGTCATGGTGAAACGAAACAACATCTTGATGAAATTCAATTTCATGCTGAGGATAAGGTATTAGAAGATTATGAACGTGCAGTTCGTTCACCTGATCCGGATGTGAATGATTTTGATTCGCATGAATTTGCTAAAACTTCTATTACAGAAGAGAAAGGTATTCGTTCACCGAAAGGTGCAGAAAAAGTAGTGATGGTTGATGCTGCGCTTCATGCTGTTGATGAAATTTTAAAACAACATCCCGAAGCATTATTTTATGGTCAGGATGTTGGCAGAAGATTAGGTGGTGTATTTCGTGAAGCCGCTACACTTGCACAGAAATATGGTGATGATAGAGTATTCAATACGCCAATTCAGGAAGCATATATTATTGGTTCAACAGCAGGCATGTGCGCAGTAGGAGCGAAGCCTATTGTTGAGATTCAATTTGCTGATTACATCTGGCCGGGCATCAATCAATTGGTAGAAGAACTTTCGAAGAGCTGTTATTTATCAAAAGGAAAATTTCCAATTCAATCTCTCATACGTGTACCGATTGGTGCGTATGGCGGTGGCGGTCCGTATCATTCAGGTAGTATCGAATCTACCGTATTAAATATTAGAGGCATAAAAGTGGTGTATCCTTCTAATGCCGCAGATATGAAGGGTCTGATGAAGGCTTCTTTCTATGATCCTAATCCGGTGGTGATGTTGGAGCACAAAGGATTGTATTGGTCTAAAGTATTGGGAACAGGCGATGCAAAGACCATTGAGCCTGATGAAGAATATATTATCCCGCTAGGGAAAGCGTCTATTGTTCAACAAGCATCGGAACAAAAAATATTACTCGGAGAATCGTGCGTAATAATTACCTATGGTATGGGCGTGTATTGGGCGAAGGGAGCAGCTCTTCCATTTGCAGATCAAGTGGAGATTATGGATTTGCGCACACTCAATCCTATCGATTGGAATGCGATTATACTATCTGTTCAAAAACACAATCGTGCATTTGTATTAACGGAAGAACCGCTGATGAATTCTTTTGCCGAATCGTTGGCTGGAAGAATTTCTAAAGAATGTTTCGCGTCACTCGATGCTCCTGTCTGGACACTCGGTGCATCGAACTTACCTGCGGTTCCGCTAAATGTAGATTTGGAAAAGATGATGTTGCCGAACGCGGATAAAGTTAGAGATGCAATTAAAAAACTTTTAGACTACTGACGTTACTGGTTGCCAGTTTCCGGTAACCGGTAACCGATTTAGAACGGATAGCCTATGCCAACGTTGTAAATAACAGGTTCTCTATAATTAATATATTCACCTTCTATTTTGGTAGCGTATGGATTCCAGAAGCGGGCTTCTCCTAAAACAAAGCGCGCTCCTTTATCACGTGCTGGGTCATACATTTTCATACCAACATCAAGTCGTAGAATAAGAAAAGAAAAATCGAAACGAAGACCGAAGCCAGTTCCAACGGCTATCTCTTTATAGAATTGATTGAACTTAAATTGTGAATTTCCATTTGGAATTTCCACTCCATTTACCACATTTTTTCGGGGTTGAAAAGTCCATACATTCCCTGCGTCAACAAAGAGCGCTCCTTCTACGAACCCAAATATTTTTCTTCTAAACTCAACACTTGCCTCCAATAATATTTCAGATGGTTGCTCGTAACTGTAATCAAAGTAGCCGTTTTTAACGGGATTTTTTCCTACGGCTTCACTGGTGCGAGGCTTAAACGATCCTTGTCCCAATCGCCTCGGTCGCCACGCTCGCACACTATTACTTCCGCCAGAAAAAAAGAATTTTTCGTAAGGAAGACTTTGGTTTTTATCATACGAATACGCCACACCACCATCAACCCGATAGGCCAACGTTGTAATTTTATCGATTACATGGTGTCTCCTGAAGTCAGCATTTAAGCGCAAATATTTGAAATATTGAAGCCCTCTTTCTGTAATAAAAGATGGACTAATGAAGTTCCATATTGTTCCACCAGATTCTAATTGTGTTCTTAAATAACTAGAGGTTTTGTCTCTATTTCCATAGTTGCCAAAGTTCCAAGTAGATCCAAAAATCATACTGTTTACAAATGATGGATTGAAGCTGTTCACCAAACTATAGTTACCTAAACTATCTTGCCGTTGTAGTTCTTGTTTAAAAGATGGACGCAGGTTCGATTTAATAATACTCAAACTCACTGGCGTAAAAAAGTACTGTTGCTTGCGTTGGTTAGACCATGTGTAGGTCATAAAAATTGAACCATTCGTTCGTTTGTATTCTGGCCGATCGGTGTATGAATAGCTCGCAGTCAACTTTGTTTTTGGATTGAACTTCGCAATTTTATATCGTTTACTTTCCTTTAAAAACCAGATAAACTGCGGAAAGGTAATGGTTGCGTTTAAACCGGCCGTTGTACTTTTATAAATATTATCTTCGCTGCTTACGGGAGCAACACCCTCAAATCCAAAGCGTCCGCTAATATCCAATAGTTCCATTCCTCTAAAAAGATTTCGTTTGCGAAACGTGAGGTTATAGAAGGGGCCGGGGAATCCTTGCGTAACGGTTACGCCCGCTTCGTTGCTCCATTCGTATTGATCTAAAGGACTCGTAAAAATATTGGCTACAAATTTTCCATTCGATGTGTCGTAGTTGATGTTTACAAATTTGAACGCTTCTACATTGCCAAGTTGACGCTGTGTATTGAAGGTATTTGTTCGGCTGTATAGATCGCCTTTTTTTAAAATCACGCGTTGGCTTAATATTCTTAAATTATAATTGTCTTGGTAATATTGATATTGAATATCATGATAGGTTCTCTTTTTTCTTTCCAAACCCACTAAAGGTGATCCTGCATCTGTTGTAAAAATCACATCGTCAATGGTAAATTTTTTGTGGTACCCTCTTTTAGCCGGATCTTTAATTCTGACAACCAACGGGCTCATCACCATGCTGGTGTCCATATCGAAATCGATATACTGTCTGCTAAAATCATAATAGCCATTGTCTTTTAGCAACAAATCAATTCGTTCACGCTCTTGTGTTAGCTTATTTTGGTCAAGCGGGTCGCCTACCTTTAGCACGCTTTTCGGAATATTGTTGTATACAATTTTGGCAACGGCACTATCATTTATTTGATATAGAATGGTGTCAATTCTATGTATTGTGTCTGCCTTTACAGAATAGGTAACGGTGGCGTACTTACCCGATATTTTTACTTTTGAATCTACTTGGTTCCTAAAATAGCCTTTCGAAAAAAGATATTGTTCGAATCGATCTTCTGTGAGTTTTACATTGGCACTATCGTAAACCGATATTGGTTCGCCCCATTGCATTCTGAGATTTCCATTTTCGATGCGATTCGTAAATTTTTCTGATTTCTTAAGTTTTCGGAAATTTATATTATCGATTTTCTTTTTTGACGTGGTTGCGGCAATCTTGTCGTTAAATTTTTTATCGGCAGCTTCTTTTTTCGCTATATATCGCTCCTGATTATAATTCCGTTCGCCCCAGTAATACAGCGACATCTTTAAACCCAAAAAACTTCTGTTTACTTTTTGGATGTACAAATCCTTCATTTCATCCGTCCGAATGTCTTTTGGGGCTATAATACGCTGTCTAGATAGCATCTTTTCATCTCCTTTAAGATGTTTTGTGCCCAAACAGCCCGATAGCATTAGCCAGAGGCAGAGTATTGTTAGAAGAAAATATTTACTTTTCGGAGTATTCAAGCGCTACTAATGCTATCGAAAGCCAAGATTAAGTTTATTAAAAGCCTGCAAATAAAGAAATACCGCAAACAGGAACAATGTTTTCTTGTGGAAGGAGCAAAGAGTGTGCTCGAATTATTGGATTCAGATTTTGAACTCGTCACGCTATTAGGCACGTCCGATTTTTTGTCCACCCTTAATGGACCAATGAAGTCTGAATTAATTGAAGTCTCGGTTAA
>JBBRFY010000035.1:0-24410 GCA_038241205.1 Cytophagales bacterium | reverse complement strand
TGCATTAGACTTTCCGTCATCAGATGTTCTTCAATTTTATTTAGAAGATGGAACAAAGGTATCGGTTCGTCCATCGGGCACAGAACCCAAGATTAAATTTTACATTAGTGTAAACATGAAGCTTAATTCGAAAGATGAATTCTTGAGCGCGACAGAAAAATTAGAGGTGAAAATTAAAGGAGTCGAAAAATACCTTCTGTCTGTTTAGGTATTGTATAATGGAAAGATGCTTAATCGATTAATAATAATTTTTCAGAGTGCATTTTACTCTTTGTGCGAACGCGCACAAAATATAATCCGGCAGCGGCATCAGGAATAGAGATTGAGAAATTTTGATCTTGCGCCTCATCAATGGCTTCACTAAATAAAATTTTACCTATGCGATCGATGATGTCAATTTTAGCAGTCTCTTTTTCTGGAAGATTCAAGGTTATGTTTATGGAATTTTTGCTTGTCGGATTTGGGTATACGGTAAACAACTTTGTTAACACAAAGTAATTGATGTTGTCAAGGTAAAGGTTGTTGCCACTATCGTTTGTAAAGACGAAGGCAATGCGAACATACTTTTCCTTCGCCACTGCAGAAAGATCCACTGATATGGTTTCCCAATCTGAAGGTTGATTTGGTTTCCAACTAGTCGAAGAAGTTTCATTCGAAGAAAGTAAATCACCACTTCTATCAAACAAGGTAATTGGGTAAGACTGTCCACAATCAATTGATGCTAAGATCTGAAGGCGATCGTTTGTGCCGGGTTTAGATTTGTAGGATAAGTCAAAATACATTTCGCGCACACTTACACCTAAGGTTGAAAAATCATAAACAGGACTTATTAGCCACGCTTTATTTCCTATTTCTGAATCATCAAATGCATTGAAGTAAAGAGAGGTAGCGTAGTTCGTGGAAACGCTTTGAAAATCCATTCCGCCACTTGGGTTTGTAATGATCCATTGATTAGAGAAATCGGTATTAAAATTTTGACTTTGCGGAATTTGTTCGGCATTATCATTAATCAGAATCTTAACTTGCTTGGTGTCATTGTCAGGATTGATATCGGCAACACCGTTTACAGACGATAACGTTATTTTTAGAATATTGTCTTCGTTGGGCAATCCAACATTTGAAGCAAATACGTCACGTGTTTCATTTGGCGGAATATTGATGCCCGAGATTATCGTTGTCACTGGATTTGCATTATTCACTTTTGTAACAATGCTAAAAGACGTGATGGTTATCGTTCCGGTATTTTTTACACGAATATTTGGAGTTGTCATGCTTTCGCAAATGACAGGCGATGGTGAAATGATTTCCGTTAGTTCAATGTCTAGGTATGCCGTTGTCGTTATACCTATATTATCAAGATAAAGATTGTTGCCATAATCGTTTAATCCAATAAAAGCCAATTGAATATTCGGTTTACCGATAAAGGTATTTAAATTGATAAATTCATTTCGCCATTGCGATGCACTGGTTGGAACAAAATCGTTCGTGGTATTATTTGTTGTTGAAAGGGCGAAACCTTTTTTGGTATAAATTTCTGTTGCTTGATTGATATCTGAACTACAATTTTCTATCACTACTATTCGCAGTCCATCATTTCTTGAACTATTAAACTGAGCATACGAAATATCAAACGTTAGTAAAGCAAGTGTTGTAGTGGAAAGATCCAAAACAGGACTGATCAATAAATCAATTTCTCCTTCACTGTCTTCATAATTAAAGAAGTCCATTTTCATGGCGTTGTTTGATGGACTAGCGTTAGGTGCATTTACATTTTGCCAAGTAAGCTTCTGATCTGGATTTTGAATTGTCCAGGCTGCAGGTATTCCACTGAATGCTTCAGTGAACGGTAGTGATTGGGTGAACGCAATTTGTGTGGATTGATTAACCACATTATCTGCGGGATTACCATCAGCAGTGCCGTTGGTTTGAAGAATAGTAAACGTTACCGTATGCGCTCCGCTTAAAAAGATAATATTGTTAAACGTAACGACAATTGATTGCAGCTGCGCTAAAGAGAGTGATGGAAATAGTTTAGTCTCCACGACTACGCCATCTTTCTTGATTTGAATTTGCGTAGAGGTAATGCTATTGCTGCCATAGTTTTTAATTTCAATAGTCGGGGTAAAGGTTGAATTGCATTCGCTTGCGCTAGGCGTAATAATTTCTTTAATACCTAAATCGTTCGCCACGGGCACTGGATCAAAAAGAGCAGGAGAGGTTAACAGACTTACTCTTCTCGGACTGTTTTCAATTACTGTTTTCATGCGGCTTACTTGCCCTTGTGTGAAAAGATTCATGCACACATCATTTGTGTAGTCAAGGTAATTTTGAAACATTTTATTGTTCGAGCACGATACGCTGGGATGCGCGGGGCAACCACTCGTGTTGTTTGTCTGATTGGGCGTGTCATCAACATAATCTGTTCCATCACACGTTCCGCTATCATCGCCCCAAATATGACGCAGTCCGAAGAAATGCCCTATCTCATGCGTTGCAGTTCTGCCTTTATTGTAATTCGGCTCAAGATCAAACGCGCCATCATCAGAAGAACCAAAGGCCTGGTAGGCGATCACAACGCCATCGGTTAATCTATTGTTCGATGAATTTGCTAATCCAGCAAGAGGAGAAACAGGAAATTGAGAGTAGCCCAGATAATCGGTATTGTTACAAACCCACAGATTTAAGTACTCTTCGGCAGGCCAATAACTAGTCGATTTTAATTCGTAACTATCATTGATTGTAAAGGATAGTTTTGGTCCTTGCGCTCGAACAATACCTGTGGTTGGCAGTCCTTCAGGATTGCGTTTTGCTAAAACAAATTCGATATCAAAAATTCCGGCAACGGGAAGAAATTCTGTTGGAGTTTTAAAGGCGTCAGTATTTAATCTTTTATAATCTTTGTTTAGAACAGCAAGCTGCGAAAGTATTTGTGCGTTGGAAATATTGGTGCCGATACCAACCGCTTCACCATTGTGAATAACGTGCACAACTACCGGAACTTGATAGGTAGCGTGTGTGCGAAAAGGACTTGTTTTTTTTGATTTACTTTTCGTATTCCTAAGCCAGTTCTCGAAAACGGTTTCGTTTTCCTTTAATAGATTTTGGTTCTTTAATTTCCGAGTGTACTCAACGGTTCCGCAGCGATCTTGTGCCAACGAAGTCTTAATGTTTAAAATGAAAATAAAGAGTAGCAGGAAAGGGAATGTTTGCACCCGATTAAAAAGAGTAAAGAAGAAATGTTTTTTAAAAATCACCTTTGCAAAATCAAGCTAAACTGTATCAACCAAAGGTAAGAAGAGTAACCGTTAAATGAAGAATAACGATTGACGCTTATAAAAATTAATCTGAGAGTTTTGATTGAGGATGAGTGGCGTGCGCTAGTTGATGTGTAATTTTATTGACAGCCAAAATCAAATGCCTGCAGTTTCCATATTCATTTGCCGATTGAAGATGAAAAAAAACCATACGTGGAGCGAACATCTTACAGCTAATAACGAATTAACCGATAACCATTAACCGTTTACTTTTTTATCCAACAGGAGTAAGATTCACCACCTCAATCGACTTCACTTCAGGCACCGCTCTTTTAATGGCTTCTTCAACACCTGCTTTAAATGTCATGGTGGACATGGGGCAAGTTCCGCACGCACCAACGAATTCAAGTTTTAAAACATTTTCAGAGGAGAGTTCCAATACCTTAACGTTACCTCCATCGGCCATTAAATATGGGCGAATAGAATCCAAAGCGGTTTCAATGTTTTTAGTAATGTCTTCTAGCGATAAAGTATTCATTAGACTTTTAGTTCTACGCGTTGCGTTTGTGTAAAGTTAGCATTTAGTGTGGATTAACTTATTATTAAAGTCACGCTGAATGCCCATGGTTATCGTACTACTGTTACGAGCGTTTGTGCTTGGGCATTTCTGATGGCAATCTGTCTTGCCAATGCTTCGGCCAATTCAGTGAAAGCTTTTGCCGTTGCCCCGTCTTTCAATACTGCCGGCAATCCGCTATCACCGCTTTCGCGGATACTTTGCACCAAAGGTATTTGACCCAGAAAAGGAACACCATGTTTTTCAGCTAAATTCTTGCCGCCATCTTTTCCGAAAATATAATATTTATTGTCTGGCAATTCTTCTGGTGTGAAATACGCCATGTTTTCTACTACCCCTAAGATCGGCACATTAATCTGTGGCTGCTTGAACATTGCCATACCTTTGTTTGCATCGGCAAGAGCAACTTTCTGCGGAGTCGTTACAACAACAGCTCCAGTAACCGGAACAGTCTGCACCATCGTAAGGTGAATATCACTCGTTCCGGGAGGTAAGTCAATTAATAGGTAATCTAATTCACCCCATTCTGCATCGCTAAAAAATTGCTTCAGGGCAGAACTCGCCATTGGTCCACGCCAAACGACTGCGCTATCGGGAGGCGTGAGGAAGCCAATTGAAATAAGCTTCACTCCATATTGTTCAATGGGTATAATGATGTTTTTTCCATTAATCTGTTTCACTGTGGGTTGCTCAAACTCACAGTTAAACATGGTCGGTATTGAAGGTCCATAAATGTCAGCATCAATGAGGCCTACCTTTGCGCCAGATTTTGCTAACGCCACCGCCAAATTTGTGGTAACAGTTGATTTGCCAACGCCACCTTTACCGGAAGAAATGGCGATAATATTTTTAACGCCTTGAAGAATTGGCGCATTATCACGTGAGGTCGTTACCGAAGAAGTAATTAAAATCTCGATGGCAACAGAATCGCCCACCACCTTTTCAACAGCATCTTCGCAATCCTGACGAATTTTTTCTTTTAAAGGACAAGCCGGAGTAGTAAGCACTACGGTAAAACTAACTTTCCCTGACGCTACCTTTACATCTTTAATCATGTTCAGGCTCACCAGATCTCGCTTTAAGTCAGGATCATCAACAGTAGAAAGGGCTTTTAAAATATCGGATTCGGTAAAACTCATGGGTTTATAACAATCAAAGGAAAAATAAGATCTAATAATCGATGCAAATTAATGACAAAGTCGATAGTCAATAGTCCATTGTCCATAGTTTTTTAAATGTAAGTCCATTGTCGATAGTTAATAGTCGATCGTTTTGCGAGTAAGTCTAAGAGTTTGCAGAATCCACTATCGACTATCGACTGTGAACTATGGACTATTACTATCTTTGCCCCAAATCGGCAGCCTTTAATTCGCTTGCACAAAACCACAATTAACGATTAACCATTAACGCATAACGTACCCCTTGATTTCCCGCGAAGCCATAGATGAAGTAAAAAACCGCATCGACATTGTAGATGTTGTGGGCGACTTTGTTACGCTGAAGCGGTCGGGGCAAAACTATAAAGCGTTGAGCCCATTTTCGAACGAAAAAACAGCTTCGTTTTATGTTGTTCCATCCAAAGGTATTTTCAAAGATTTTAGCAGCGGTAAAGGTGGCGATGGAATTACCTTCGTGATGGAGCATGAAGGGATGAGCTATCTGGAAGCCATTCGCTACATGGCCAAGAAATATGGTGTAGAGTTAAAAGAAGAAATTTCTTCGAAAGAGGAGCTTGCGCAGAACAGCGATCGGGATAGTCTCTACATCATTATGAACTATGCGAAAGAGCATTACAAAGATTTACTTTTCAATTCTGACGAAGGTAAGAGTATTGGCCTGAGTTATTTTCGCGAGCGTGGCTTTAATGATCGCGCCATCGAAAAATTCGAATTAGGATACAGTATTAATGAGTGGGATGAGTTCAACAAAAAAGCATTGAGCTCAGGCTACAGTGAAGAAATGTTGGAGAAGTCTGGACTGATTGTAAAGCGAGATGACGGGCGATTTTACGATCGCTTTCGCGGAAGGATAATTTTTCCGGTACATAATTTATCAGGAAAGGTAATTGCCTTTGGTGCGCGCATTCTCACTAAAGAAAAAGATCAACCAAAATATATTAACTCTCCTGAAACTGAAATCTATCACAAGAGCAATGTGCTCTATGGAATGTTTCAGGCGAAGAATGCCATTCGCAGAGAAGATTTCTGTTACCTCGTGGAAGGTTACACGGATGTTATTTCCATGCATCAGTCTGATATCGATAATGCAGTGGCGTCATCGGGTACTGCGTTAACGGAAGAGCAGATTAAACTCATTCGAAGGTTTACTGAAAACATTACAGTTTTGTTTGATGGTGATGCTGCAGGTATAAAAGCAGCATTGCGCGGAATTGATTTGGTATTGAAAGGCGGACTCAATGTTCGTGTTGTGTTGTTGCCCGATGGTGCTGACCCTGATAGCTTCTCAAAGAAAATGGGAAGCACCGAGTTTAAACAATATCTAAAAGATCATACCAAAGATTTTATTTCTTTTAAAATTGATTTGCTCGCTGCGGAAGCATCAAACGATCCGATAAAAAAAGCAGAAGCGATACGTGATATTGTTACAAGTATATCATTAATACCAGATCCCATTAAGCGTTCGGTTTATATTCAAGAGACAAGTCAGTTGCTCAGAATTTCTGAAGGCGTTCTGCTTACCGAACTGAACAAGATTTTAATTGAAGATAAGAAGAAGCGAGATCAGGAACGCATTCGCGAAGACAAGCAAAAACCTACTGTTGATGCGGCAGCAGACATTAGTCCTGAAATAAAAAACGATGCAGCCGCCATGGTTCACAAACAAGAACGTGAATCAATGCGTTTGTTGTTGAACTATGCCGAGAGCCATTATGATGACAATCGTCTTATCGATTTTATGTTGACAGAATTGGACGATGTTGAGTTTTCCAATCCGATATACAAAGAAATTTATTTGGCGTTTCGCGAAGGTGCAGATCGTGGTGAAACGTTGGATACATTTTATTTTATGGAGCATGGAACAGAAGCTGTAAAAAATGCTGTTGCAGAGTTGACTACATCACGATATGAGACGAGCAAACATTGGGGCGAGAAGTATCATATTCAAATTCCGCATGAGCGCGATATGATTCATGATATGGCCTACTCAAATGTATTGCGATTGAAGTTTAGGTTAATACAAAAACTAATGGAAGATAATTTACTGCAACTTAAAAAAGCGGTAACAGAAGATGATATGGAAAACTATTTTACAATACACGAACAACTAAAAGGAGCAGAAAAAGAACTGGCCGTAATTCTTGGAATCGTCATTCCGAAATAGTGGAACAGTTCATGTCGTTTTTTTGTTGAACGATCACCAACCGTAATTCGTTAATGGTCTCAGGTTCAATAATTTTTGACATTAAATCATGTAGTGACTAAAGTTTAACACCAATATTTATTTAGATTCCTGATGACACACGCCAAACCTACACCCACACCCACGATTAACCATTAACAATTAACGATTAACCTAACCTCATGTCTAAAATAAAATTAAATACGATCCCTGAAGCCATTGAAGATATTAAGAATGGTAAGGTAATTATTGTTGTAGATGATGAAGATCGTGAAAACGAAGGTGATTTTATTTGTGCTGCCGAAAGCATTACGCCAGAGATTGTGAACTTTATGGCGACACACGGTCGCGGATTAATTTGTGCCGCTATTGTGGAAGACCGTTGTGAAGAATTGGGGTTGGAATTAATGGTTGGAAAAAACACAGCAACGTTCGAAACGCCCTTTACCGTATCCGTTGATTTAATTGGTCACGGTTGCTCTACCGGTATTTCAGCACACGACCGATTTAAAACGATTCGCGCATTAGTTGATCCGGATACAAAACCAGAAGAGCTTGGCAAACCCGGACATATTTTTCCGCTCAAAGCAAAACGCGGAGGGGTGTTACGCAGAACAGGGCACACAGAAGCGGCTATTGACTTCGCGCGCATTGCAGGGTTTAAACCTGCGGGAGTTTTGGTTGAGATTATGAATGAAGACGGATCAATGGCGCGTTTGCCTGATCTTGTAAAAGTAGCGGAGCGTTTCAAACTCAAATTAGTATCTATAAAAGATTTGATTGAGTATCGTATTAAAGTGGAATCGCTTATTAAACGTGAAGTAGAGGTAGATATGCCCACCGAGCATGGTCATTTTAATTTAGTTGCCTTCGAGCAAAAAAATACCAACGAAGTGCATTTGGCGTTAGTGAAAGGAACGTGGGAAAAAGACGAACCTGTTTTGGTGCGCGTGCATTCATCGTGCGTAACAGGCGATATTTTTGGCTCCTGCCGATGTGATTGTGGTCCCCAACTTCATAAAGCAATGGAGTTGGTAAGTAATGAAGGTAAAGGTGTGGTATTATATATGAAGCAAGAGGGGCGCGGAATTGGTTTGCTGAATAAACTGCGTGCGTATAAATTACAAGAAGGAGGTCTCGATACAGTTGAGGCCAATATTCAACTTGGTTTTGATATGGACGAACGTGACTATGGTATTGGTGCCCAAATTCTTCGCGATCTTGGTATTAGTAAAATAAAACTCATTACGAATAATCCGAAGAAGCGTGTAGGTTTGATGGGCTATGGCTTGGAGATTGTGGATAATGTATCCATTGAAATTGAATGCAATCCACACAACGAAAAATATTTACTAACAAAGCGCGATAAACTTGGTCACTCTATTTTAAAAAACAAGTAATACACATAACCATTGTTAGATGCTTCCTTTCTCTTTCTCTAACCAGAAAAGTAGAATGCGAATACTAGAATAATTTTTAGAGATGTTCTCAAGTTTATACTCAACGTAATAAATTGAAAATGAAAGGTCGGATTTTTATAACGTTTGCTATTGCAGCCTCTTCACTTTCTCAAAGTGTCGCTCAAAAATTTCCGTCAGAAATTTGGCATGAAGGTAAAATTGTTTTGCTGGACGGTGCCGATACCTTAGTAGGTTCGGTGAAGTATGATCTTCAACAGGATTTAATTCAATACACGTCAACCAATCAAACCATTGAAGCCTATTCAGCAAAGAAAGTTTTGTTCTTCGAAATTTTTGATCAGTCGGTACACCGGTACCGTGCGTTCTATGCACTTCCGTATTCCACACAGTCAGGGTATCGCGCTCCGATATTTTTTGAACTATTAGAAGAAGGTAAGTTAACGTTATTGGTTCGAGAAGCCATTGAAAATAAATCGTACTCTTCAATTTACTACTATGGTTCGTACACGCGGAAAGTGTTAGTGTACCGATATTTTTTTCTGGATGAAAATGGCGCCATTAATGAGTTCACCGGCAACAAAAAAGATTTACTGGAACTCATGGGTAAGAAAGCCGATGCCGTTGAAGAGTATGTAAAAGCAAACCGACTTAAGATTGATGAGAAGTATGATTTTGCTCAAGTTGTAAAATATTATAATTCACTTTTTGTAAGGTAATAGTTCACGATTTTTTATTCAGTGTTCTAAGTTTGCATACCTTTAAATCCTGTTTCAAAATCAAATACTAAAGTCTAACTCTTAACCTTGGCCACCGTAAAGTATTCTATCGTTGTACCGGTATTTAACCGACCTCAAGAGGTTGATGAATTATTAGGGAGTTTATGCAAACAGTCATTTAAAAATTTCGAAGTAATACTTGTTGAAGATGGATCATCCAATCGTTGCGATCATATAGTTGATCAATATCGAAACACATTACAAATAGAATATCTTTTTAAACAGAATTCTGGTCCTGGCCCTAGTCGCAATGCGGGCTTTGAAATTGCGAAAGGTAATTATTTCGTGGTGTTCGATTCAGATTGTATTATCCCGGCAACGTATTTTGATGCTGTTGAAAATTCCTTACAAAAAAATAATTGGGACGCATGGGGTGGGCCTGACAAAGCACACGAAGATTTTTCGATTGTGCAACGTGCAATGGGTTACACTATGTCATCCGTGTTAACAACGGGTGGTATTCGTGGAGGCAAGAAGCGATTGGGTTGGTTTCAGCCCAGAAGTTTTAACATGGGTATATCACGAAAGGTATTTGAACAAACACACGGTTTTGCTTTCGATCGTTTCGCAGAAGATATTGAATTTAGCATTCGCATGAAAAATGCAGGCTTTCATGTTGGACTTATTTCAGATGCGTATGTTTATCATAAACGCAGAACTAATTTTAGTCAGTTTTTTAAGCAGGTTTTTAATTTTGGCAGAGGCCGTGTGTTGGTCGGAAGAAAACATCCTGAAGAAATTAAAATAACGCATTGGTTTCCAAGCGTGTTTGTATTGGGCGTTGCAGTCGTGCTGGTGATGCCTATTTTTAATTTTATGCTTTTTAAAATTGGTGCATTTTCAATATTTCTCTATCTTATTCTACTGTTCATTCATTCCCTGTCGGTGAACAAAAATTTGGCGGTGGCGCTGCTTTCTGTCCCTGCGGCAATCGTTCAATTGAGTGGATATGGACTTGGTTTTTTATCAGAAAAGTTAAAATCATACACGTCTTAAATTTCATATTTAAGGCGGGCTTGTTGAAAGCAATCGGAATTTGTATATTTTTATCTGATTTTTGATCAGAAACCTTTATCAGTCTTACATGAAGAAGTTCTACTATTTTAGTTTTATTATCGGCATTCTCGGTATTTTAAATCCCGCGTTTTGTCAAATATCGAACGAATTGAAACCAGGCTACTACGTGGTGGTTAGTGCATATGCGAAGTCGCGTGAGAATGTAGCACAAAATTATGTTGAGGTTTTAAAGTTGAAAGGACATCCAGCAGCATACGGTTTTAATACCAGTCGCAATTTGTACTTCGTTTACCTTAACTACTTTAATAATTTAAAAGCATCGTTGCAGGAAATGCGAAATACCAGAACGAAAGGCGAGTTTAAAGAGGCGTGGGTTCGCGTTGTTTCGGGTGATATTACTGATGCGCCACTCACAAACCATGCACCGGTGCCTGTTGAAAAAACGAAGCCTATTGTAGCGCCTGTAACGAACGAGAGCAATGTCGTTGCTGAAGAGGCACACACCATCGAAGAGTCTGATCCAATAATTGACAATCCGGAGATCAAACAATATCCGGTAATGACATTGGGTAATACCGAAGTTTTTTTAAGCCTTTATAATGCACGAAACAATCGTATAGTAGAAGGTACTGTAGTGGTGATTGACACCGATCGTTCTAAGCAACTAACCAAGGTGCCTGGTAATGAATATTTGGTATTGCCAGATCCGAAAAGTAAATCAGGCCAGCTAACATTGCTATGCGAAGCATTTGGATATCGCAAAGTTCAACAAGAAATAAATTATCCATTGCCGTTGGCTGACACCGTAAAACCCTACATTGATTTGATGGGTACAACCCTCGTAATAAAATTTGATTTGATTCGCTACCACAAAGGTGATATTGCTACACTATACAACGTCTACTTTTACAACGATGCGGCTATTATGCGTCCAGAATCTAAGTTCGAGTTGAGCAACTTACTTCAGTTGTTGCAAGAAAATCCAAACTATAAAATTCGTTTGCATGGCCACAGCAATGGCAATTATCACGGCAAGATTATATCAATGGGAGCAGACAAGGATTTCTTTTCATTGACTGGATCAAAGCAAGGTGTTGGTTCAGCAAAAGATCTATCGGGCAATCGGGCAGAAATTATTAAAGAATACATGGTAGCAAATGGAGTTGATGCCAGTAGAATGGAAGTGAAAGCATGGGGTGGTAAACGCCCGCTTTATGACAAGCACAGCGTGAACGCGCAAAAAAATGTGCGTGTTGAAGTAGAAATATTAGAAGAGTAAAACGATAATGATACTTATAAAATAGACTTCCAATTTGGAGGTCTTTTTTTTGCTCAATGTTATTTAAAAAAGAGAGTATCGCACACCGGCAAATACTCGAATACCTTGATTGGGTGCAAAAACGTATGAAGGATCAAAGGTAAGTGCGTACGGATTGTTTGGAGTTGAAACAGCATTACCATTACCATCAAATGTAACCTCCTTGTCGAATGGATCGCGTGAGCGAGCAATGCTATTTTTTGGAGGTGTATAGTTCAGTAAATTTTTAACTCCGCCATAAATTGTCCAGCGTTCATTAAGTTGTTGAGAAAGTTGAATGTTTTGAATGCTCCATACGGGTGACTTAGACGACCGAGGATCCAATTCGCCCAGCACAGGTAATTTCATTGGGCCGTAAAGATTTCCTGTGTAGTCGATGCTTAGGCCATGCGTTATAGGATATGATATTGACCAAACTGCCGTATAATGTTCCGTGAGTAGTTGGCGAGATTTTGTTTCATTTCCATTGCCGTCATTGTTTACAGAGAACACATCCATCAACGTGCCACCGGCAATAATTTTTAAACCATTTGTAAACGCCAAATCAAAATTAATCGATACGCCTTGCGACACGGCATAGCCATCAAGGTTGGCGTAGATAATTTGGTTTGCGTTGGTTGTATAATTCGGAATAATCTTATTATCGAAATAGGTATAAAACGCAGTGGCGTCAATTCCAACAAAACCATTTTGCATCGTAATTTTCTTTACGAAGTTTATATTTCCATTCCATGAAGTTTCAGGCTTAAGATTCTCTAAAAAAATAACTTGACGTGCACCGGTAAGAGCAGCATGATCTTCGGTGAAAACATTTGCTACGCGATATCCATTACCAACACTAAAACGCAACACATCTTTTTTGCTTTGTGATGTCCATTTATAATTAAGACGGGGCGTGAAAATATTTCCATGAATGGAGTTGTGATCATACCGTACACCAACAAGCACTTTGTTTTGGTCGTTGAATGTAATTTCATCTTGCACAAATATTCCGGGCAACAAAATAGCAGATGAAAAATTTTTGAGGCCATTCGAGGAGGCGGTAGCAAAAGTGTTATCATCATACCACGTGTAACGTAACGCTGCGCCAACTAACAGGTCGTTCATGCCAATGGGTTTGTTCCAGGTAAGTTGTCCAAAACTTATTTTCTGATCGGCATTGAAAGATGTTTTCCCATAATATGAATTTTGATTGTGGCCATTCATTGAAAAACGGAAAATGATATTTTCTTTCATAGGTAATTGATACGCGCCCAGTAGTTCCCATCGTTTGGTGTAAATACTTTCTGCGTACAGACTATCGCCACCACGAAAATCTTTTGTCCACCGTATATCTCCTCCCCAGCGATCTTCATAATTCAATCTTCCTGCAATTGTAAAAACACGATTGTCTTTTCGTTCGATGCTAATTTTATTGAACAATGAAATTCTATTTTGTAAGGTAATGTCTGTAAACCCATCGTTGTTGTGATCAACTGGATTTTGAAAGTTGAAATAGTTTATGCCGGCCAGTGATTGAATTTTTTTACTCACCTTAAATTTTAATCCGATGTCTGTATTGAACTCGCCCCATGAAGTTGCGAATTGATCAAACGATACATTCGCAGCAGTGCTTGGTTTTTTAGTGATAACGTTAATTAATCCTCCAACGGCTTCCGATCCGTAGAGTGTTGATGCGGGACCTTTTACAATCTCCACTCGATCAATTAACGAAGAAGGTATTCCAGTTAAACCATAAACAGTGGATAGTCCGCTCACGATCGGCATGCCATCAATTAATATCATTGTGTATGGTCCTTCTAATCCGTTAATGTGGATATCTCCTGTGTTGCAAACATTGCAATTAAGTTGAGGGCGAACACCATTTACGTTGGTTAATGATTCAAATAAACTCGGTGCTGGATTTTTTTGAAAGAAGGTAGGCGTGTAAACTTCAATCGGAACAGGGCTGTCCATCTTCGATACTTCCTTCAATGATCCGGAAATCACAACCACTTCTTGCAATTGACTTACATCTTCTTCTAACGACACATTGAGTTGAACAGCGCTGATGCTATTTATGGTTACTGTGATTTTCTTACTGACATATCCTATTCCAGAAAATTGAACTTGATATCTTCCAAAAGGAACATTCACCACTTTATATTCTCCATTAGCATCAGTTGAAGTACCAATGGTTGTGCCTGATAAACTGACATTTAAAAACTCAGCTGGCGTGTTGTTCGATTTGACAATACCTTCTATAGAACCCGTGTTCTGAGCAAAACTTGTAAGGCTAACTAAACAGAGTACAATGGCTAACCCACTTTTCATTTTCTATCTTAATTTTAGAGTAGCAAACTTAATGTGTTAGGTTGTATTAAACAAATATTTAGACTAATCTAAAATATCAATCGGGTGAAGTCTTTGTTTTTATACAGTCGGAGTTTAATTGAGCAAAAAAATAAAAGGTTAGGTAGTGAATTTCTAACTCAACCAATTCAATGAAACTAGGGCATCTCTAAAAACTTCTGCTTATCCTTCTCAACAGGAGAAGGGAAGCCTACCTGCCGGTAGGCAGGGGATGAGGCCAATAGAAAAACAGTTTTTGGAGATGCCCACGTGTAAGTACGGTTGAAATGGCACATATCAACGGACTACTAAAGCCAAACAAAACCATGCTCTTTCCATTATTCATGTGATTATTAGAATCACTTTACTATTTTGCGCCCTTTACGCTATAAACTAACCTACAGTGCTATTATGATTACAGTCGGAAGCCACAGACTGTCGGCCGCAGATTTTGAAAAGGTACTCTACCACAAAGAGAAAATTCAGTTGGAGGATACTGCCACTAGAGAGGTAGAGAAGAGTTTTGAGTTTCTGAAGACCTATTCGCAGAACAAAATAATTTACGGCATCAATACCGGCTTTGGGCCGATGGCACAATACAAGATTAGTGAAGAAGATCAGCGACAGCTTCAATTTAATTTAATACGCAGTCATAGTTCAGGTTCTGGTCAGCCCATTGCTGAAGACTTAGCGCGCGCTACCATGTTGGCTCGCCTCAATAGTTTAATGCAAGCTGCCTCAGGTGTACATCCCTCTACCGTTACCTTGTTAAAAGATTTGCTCAATGAAAATATCACAACTTGTATTTTTGAACGTGGTGGTGTAGGTGCGAGTGGCGACTTAGTTCAACTGGCACATCTGGCATTAAACCTTATTGGTGAAGGTGAAGTATTGTCAGAAGGTAGGTGGCAACCGGCAAAAGAAGCCTTCGCTGCAAAAAATATTACACCGCTTGACGTTCACATGCGCGAAGGTCTTGCGCTGATGAACGGAACTTCTGCCATGACAGGCATCGGTATGGCGAACATTATTCATGCACAATACTTGTTGCGCATTTCCACCATTTTGTCTGCCATCACCAACGAGTTAATGAAGTCTTTTGATGATCATTTCTCCTTCGAACTCAATCATGTAAAGCACCACAACGGTCAATCGAAAGTAGCAGAAGATATTCGCACGATTCTTTCCGATAGTAAATTGATTCGTAAGCGACCGGATCATTTGTATCATAAAAAAATTGAAGAAGCTGTGTTCACCGATAAGGTACAAGAATATTATTCTCTGCGTTGTGTACCTCAAATTCTTGGTCCGGTGTACGATACAGTTTTAGAGGTACGAAAAGTTTTGGAAGATGAAGTAAATTCTGTGAACGATAATCCGGTAATCGATCATGCGCGTGAGAATGTTTACCACGGAGGTAATTTTCATGGCGATTATGTTTCCCTTGCAATGGATAAATTAAAAATTGTGATGACGAAACTTACTATGCTTTCGGAACGACAATTAAATTATTTATTGAACGATAAACTCAATCAGAAACTTCCTCCTTTTATCAACTTAGGAAAATTAGGATTGAACTTTGGTTTACAGGGCATGCAGTTTACAGCAACGTCAACCACTGCCGAAAATCAAACGCTTTCTTTCCCAATGTATCTTCATAGCATTTCAAACAACAACGACAATCAGGATATTGTGAGCATGGGCTGCAACGCTGCCTTGATGACGCGTAAGGTAATTGATAATAGTTTTGATGTTTTGGCCATTCAAACACTTGCGCTTGTGCAAGCCATTGATTATTTAAAATGCCAGACGCGTCTTTCTACTTTTAGTCATAAAGTGTATGAAGAAGTGAGGCAGATTGTAGGACCGATTGTAGATGATGAACCACGCTACAAAGACATACAAGCCATGAGAAAATATTTAATCACGCTTGGCTCGACCGTTAAATTATCCATCTAGTATGGTGTCTAAAATCTAATGTCTAACATCTAATGTCTACTGTCTAATATCTACTGTCTATTATCTAACATCTAATATCCAATTAAAATGAAGTTCGCATTAGTTACAGGTGGTTCACGCGGCATCGGTCGCGCAATTTGCATTAAGCTTGCTGAGCAGGGATACAATATTTTAATAAACTATAAGAGCAACGATACTGAAGCAGCAAAGACAGCAGAACTTGTTGAGCAAAAAGGTGTGCAGACAGAATTATTGAAGTTTGATGTTTCTGACAAAGCTCAAGTCGATCTTATTTTGGGTGGATGGATTGAAGCGAACAAAGACAAAGAAATTGAAGTGTTGATTAACAACGCAGGTATTCGCGAAGATGCGCTTATGATTTGGATGACCGATGAGCAATGGAAGGGAGTGCTGGGCTCCAGCCTTGATGCATTTTATTATGTAACGCGCCAAGTTATTAATAGCATGTTGATAAAGCGATATGGAAGAATAGTAAGTGTTGTTTCCCTTTCGGGATTAAAAGGCATGCCCGGCCAGGTAAATTATTCTGCTGCCAAAGCAGGCGTAATTGGCGCAACGAAAGCGCTAGCGCAAGAAGTAGCCAGAAGGGGTATAACGGTAAATGCTGTAGCGCCTGGATTTATTCGCACGGATATGACGCAAGACTTAAATGAAAAAGATTTGAAGGGATTAATACCGATGCAACGTTTTGGTGAACCCGATGAGGTTGCCGATGCAGTAGTATTCTTGGCATCACAAAAAGCGTCTTACATTACAGCGAATATCCTTTCCATCAACGGAGGTCTCTACTCATAAATAATTTTCGCTTGTCGAGGTACGATTTACGATTTCACTCAAATCGTAAATCGTACCTCTTTGCATTCTATTTCTCAATAAGAAACGATATTTTTGCATATTGAATGTAAGTATGTCTGTATGTAAGGCATCACTTTTGTCGAACTAATAATTGTCGTGATGGAAAGAGTCGTAATTACAGGATTAGGAATTTATTCATGCATTGGTGAAAATTTAGACCAAGTGAGGCAATCACTTTTTGAAGGTAAATCAGGCATTCAGCTTGATGCTTCCAGAAAAGAGATGGGTTATCGATCTAGTTTAACAGGCTTTGTTGAACGCCCAGCCTTAAAGGGAGTGCTTGATAGGCGCGCGCGCGTAATGTTACCCGAACAAGGTGAGTATGCTTTTATGTCGACCACCGAGGCGTTAAAAAATGCGGGCCTCGATCAAGACTATCTCGACAACAACGAAATCGGAATTATTTTTGGAAACGACAGCTCTGCTCAGCCCGTTATTGAAGCCATCGATATTATTCGCGAAAAAAAAGATACCGTAATGATAGGTTCAGGATCTGTATTCCAAGTTTTGAATTCTACTGTTAATATGAACCTTGCCACCATTTTTCGATTGAAGGGCGTAAATTTTACGGTTAGCGCAGCGTGTGCTAGCGGCTCTCATTCTATTGGTCTTGCCTACATGTTCATTCGAAACGGGATGCAAGACTGTATTATTTGTGGAGGTGCACAAGAGACGAATAAGTATTCCATGGCAAATTTCGATGCATTAGGTGCATTCTCTATCCGCGAAAACGCCCCAAAAGCAGCTTCAAGACCGTTCGATAAAAATCGTGATGGCCTTGTGCCTAGTGGAGGATCGGCAACCGTAATTGTTGAAAGCCTCAGTTCTGCGAAAAGACGCGGTGCGAAAATATTAGGAGAGCTAATTGGTTACGGATTTTCTTCGAATGGCGAGCATATTTCGAATCCAAGTGTTCAAGGCCCATCGCGTTCGCTTCGTATGGCGATGAAATCTTCAGGATTATCGGCTAACGAGATAGATTATATAAATGCTCATGCAACATCTACACCGGCTGGCGATACGAGTGAGGCTAAAGCAATCTATGATGTTTTTGGAGACGCTTTTACACCCGTGAGTTCTACTAAATCGATGACGGGGCATGAATGTTGGATGGCCGGAGCAAGCGAAATTGTATATTCTTTGTTGATGATGGAAAATGGTTTTATAGCGCCCAACATCAATTTTGAAACACCTGACGAGGATTCTGCCAAATTGAATATCATTGCCAAAACGATGAATAAAAATATTGATGTATTTTTGTCAAATTCTTTCGGCTTCGGAGGGACGAATTCTACTTTGATTGTTAAGAAATGGAAACAATAGTAATGGAGAAAGCAGCGATAATTAAGAAGATTAATGGGTTTTTGATGGAGGAATTCGAGGTTGAGGATGGAAAGATCACTCCCGAGGGGAATCTTCGTGAGACGCTTGAATTAGACAGTTTAGATTACATAGACCTTGTTGTAGTAATTGAAAATAATTTTGGTTTTAAAGTAAAGGCAGAAGATTTCGCGTCAATCGAAACGTTTCATAATTTTTATGAATATGTAATTGGTCGTCTGGAAGGAAAGACGGCTTCTTAATTATGCCGCAGTGGCAAGGTAAATCGAAGGGGACTGTTCTGGGCTATAAAGTCTTTGTTTTTGTTTGTAAGCACTTGGGCGTTTATCCGGCTTATTTTATTTTACGTTTTGTTTCCCTTTATTATTTTTTGTTTTCGTGGCAATCATCCCGCCCTACTTATCAGTACTTTAGAAAGCGCTTTAAGTATAGCACGCTTGCCTCTCTTATAAAGCTCTATCAAAATTATTATGTGTTCGGGCAAACGCTGTTAGATAAGTTTATCATAATGGCAGGCATTTCTCAAAATTTTACCTTTCACCATGATGGTAGTGAAAATCTTGTGAAGATGATGCAGAATGGTAAGGGCGGTATTTTGATTAGTGCTCATGTTGGCAATTGGGAAGCTGCCGGACATCTGCTAAAAGATTTAAATGTTCATGTTAATGTTGTGATGTACGATGGCGAGCATCAGCGCATCAAAGATTACCTTGGCAAACAAACGGGTGGTTCGAACTTCAATATTATTTTAATTAAAAATGATATGTCGCATGTGTATGCCATTGGCGATGCACTGCTACGGAATGAATTGATTTGTCTTCATGCCGATCGTTTTATGAAGGGAAATAAAACTGCGGAAGTAAATTTTTTAGGAGAGCCTGCACGGTTTCCTATTGGGCCATTTTTATTAGCGGCAAGTTTTAAAGCACCAGTATCCATGGTGTATGCTTTCAAAGAAACGTCTAACCATTATCATTTTTTTAGCAGCGAAATGATTCTTCGGCAAGAGCAAGAACCAAAAGATAAGTTCATTGAAAGAATGATGCTTACCTTTGTAAAAGACCTGGAGCAAAAAGTGAAAATTTATCCGCTGCAGTGGTTTAATTATTATAACTTTTGGGAAAAATAATGCTAGTCAATCGTCACGATATAACACACTACATTCCGCAGCGCAATCCTATTGTAATGGTGCATGAATTAGTAAGTGCGAATGATGAACAGGCTTCTACCACCTTTACGATCGAATCTGGAAATGTGTTTCTATCCAACGGCTATTTTGCTGAACCGGGCTTGATAGAAAATATTGCGCAGACAGCTGCAGTGCAAGCCGGCTATCATTGCATTCAAAATAAAATACCTGTACCTATTGGGTACATTGCGGCTGTTAAGAATTTAAAAATTCTGAACCTTCCAAAAGAAAATTCAACAATAAGCACGCGGGTAAAAGTTACAAACAGAGTATTAGATGTAACCGTAATTGAAGGCATCGTTGAGCAAAACGGAAAATTATTATGCTCGTGCGAAATGCGGATATTTACAAAACCGAATTAACAAATAATATAACCCGACAACCCCTTAGCATTTAATTATATGAGAATTAATTTTACAATATTATTACTCCTTCTGTTGTGTTCAGCAACATTGAGTGCACAAGAGCGAAGCGATATTTTCAATCCTAAAACTGAAATTACTTGGTTAGGAATCGACTTTTCTGATGCGAAGTTTCTTGGTGATCGCGAGCGATTAGGTTCAGAATCTGACATTCGCCATTTACTGGATGCCTGGAATGATTTGATTCTGAGAGAGGCTGATAAATATGATATTGCACAGGCCATTGATAAAAAATCATTAAAAAATGAGATAGACGTAACGAAAGAACACAATGCCGAATTGGATGTGCTCGGCATGCTTTCGAATAGCGAAAAAGATTATCTTCATTTAAACAAAGACGGTGTAGAAGAAATTATTTCGAGCTACGACTTTAAAGGATTAACCGGCATTGGGCTTATGTTCAATGTAGAAAGCTTCAGCAAACTAAATGTTGAGGCAACTATCTGGATTACCTTCATCAATATGGGAACCAAAGAAATATATTTCTCTGAGCGATTGGTAGCGCCTCCAGCGGGTGGGGGCACTCGAAATTATTGGGCAGGTTCAATGTTAAGGATGATTGAAAACATAAAGAAGAAGGAATTTGAAATGTGGCGCAAAAAATTCTATCGCCCTTAATAATTTAGTGTAATGATGTCCATGAAGAGTGAAGAGGGTGGAAGCGTTTTTAAAAAGGAACTTGTCCGAAAATCATTGTCTCATCGTACTGAAATGAACGTACGTTTTAATGAGGCTGATCCGCTGGGCATTGTATGGCATGGTCATTACCTGCGTTATTTTGAAGACGGCCGCGAAGATTTTGGAAAAACATTTGGGTTATCGTATCTCGATTTTTATGCGCATGGCATTGCTGTTCCAGTTGTTTCAGTTGAATGTCAATACAAAAGGCCGTTGCGCTATGGCGATAGTATGATCATCGAGACAACCTGTATTCATGTGGATGCAGCTAAACTTTCCTTTGAATATAAAATTTTTGATGCAGCGTCTAACACTGTTGTAGCACACGGCTCAACGGTTCAGGTATTTGTTGATGCAAAAACATTCGATCTGCAATTATCCACTCCAGATTTTTTCGAGAACTGGAAAAACAATCATTTAAAATAGAAGCATGAAGAAGGTGTGGATGGCCTCGGATTGTGTTTTGTCTCCGCTCGGAACGACAACGGAAGATAATTTTTGTAACATTCAAAAAGGCCTTTCGGGTATTCATCAAATCCACGAAAGTAAATTTAGTGCCACTCCAATTTTTGCAAGTAATATTCAAGACATAATAATTGAACATGGGCAAACCCGCTTCGAATCGATGTGTTGTCATGTTATTCGCCATGTACTTAAAGGCATTACCTTACCTGTTAATAGAACCATATTAATTCTTGCCACCACAAAAGGAAATATCAGTTTGTTGGAAGAGGAAAAAGTAGATCATCCGCGCATTAACTTGCATGCAACGGCCGCGTGGCTTGCCGATCAGTTTAAAATCAAACATCAACTTGTTGTTTCGAATGCTTGCATTAGCGGAGTAATGGCAATGTTGGTAGCGAAACGAATGCTGCAGAGTAATGAATACGATCATGCCGTTGTTGTTGGTGCAGATGTATTGAGCAAGTTTGTTGTCTCGGGTTTTCAAAGCTTGCAGGCATTAAGCAACGAGCCGTGCAAACCATTCGATGAAAATCGCATGGGTATTAATCTTGGCGAGTGTGCCGCGGCATCTATACTCACAACGAAACCAGAGATATTTCCTGTTAAACCTTTTATTATTATTAGAGGAGGTGGATTGAGTAATGATGCAAATCATATTTCGGGTCCATCACGCACGGGTGAGGAGTTGAGCATTGCTGTTCGCGATGCGTTAGAAGATGCTGATCTTTCGACAAGTGAAATTGATTTTATTTCTGCTCATGGAACAGCCACACTGTATAATGATGAGATGGAAGCGAAGGCATTTAATTTGCTCGGCATGGAAGCCACTCCGCTCAATAGCATGAAAGGATATTTCGGTCATACACTTGGAGCAGCAGGAGTGGTGGAGTCGATCATGAGTGCGCAGTCATTGCTTCATCAGGAACTCATTGCCACAAAAGGATTTGAAACATTAGGCGTTACAATGCCATTGAATGTAATTCAATCACCAGAAAAAAAATCAATTAAAAACTGCCTTAAAACGTCTTCGGGTTTTGGCGGATGCAACGCTGCATTAATTTTACAATATCAAACCAACCAATAAACCATGGATTTTTTTGAACACGATACACTTACCGCGCTGCAGGCAAAAGAAGAAGCACAACGTATTGCCTTTGCTCCTTTTGTTTTTCAAGCCACGCGTGTTTTGCGCGACTGCGGAATTTTAAAAGAGCTTTATGAAAATAGAAAAGGTCTAACGTTTCAGCAGATAGTAGATAAGGTTAACATGCCTGAATATGGTGTGCGCGTTTTAGTTGAGGCCGGTTTGGGTATGAAACTCATTACTTTAAAAGAAGGTGTGTACAACACAACCAAAACAGCTTACTTTATTTTAAAAGATGAGTTGACTCGTGTCAATATGGATTTTGTTCACGATGTGTGTTATCAGGGAATGTTTTATTTGGATGAAAGCATCAAACAAGAACGCCCTGAAGGACTAAAAGTATTGGGGCAATGGCCAACTATTTATGAGGGTCTTTCAAAACTGCCCAAGCATATTCAAAAGAGTTGGTTTAGCTTCGACCACTTTTATTCTGACAATGCATTTCCGTATGTTTTGCCTGTTGTTTATAAAAACAAACCAAAAAAATTATTAGACATTGGAGGGAACACTGGTAAATGGGCACGCGAAAGTTTTCAGTTTGACGCGGATGTACAAATTACCATTATGGATTTACCGGGTCAAGTTGAAATGGCGCGTAAGCATCTTACTGAACTAGGTTTTTCTGATCGCATCAGTTTTTTTGAAACGAATATTTTGGATGAAACGAATCCTTTTCCAAATGGCTTTGATGCTATTTGGATGAGTCAGTTTTTAGATTGCTTTTCAGAAGCACAAATTGTTTCCATTTTAAATCGATGCCGCAAAGCTCTTTTGCCCAATGGTTCAATCTATATTTTAGAAACATTTTGGGATTGTCAACGCTTTGAAGGATCGGCCTTTTCACTTCAACAAACTTCATTGTACTTCACGGCCCTTGCAAATGGCAACAGCCAGATGTACGACTCAAAAGTTTTTAAACGCTGCGTAGAGCAAGCTGGGTTGGTGTGTGTTGAAGAAGTAAATGATATTGGTTTGAGCCATACCTTATTGGTGTGTAAAATAAAATAAGTATGATCAAGGTTCACGCAACCCCGAGTTGTTGCGTAAACCTTTGTTTATCAAAATAAAAATGAAAGAGAAAATTGACGTACTCGTTATTGGCGCAGGCCCCGCAGGATCTATTGCAGCGGCCATGATTCATAAAGCGGGGCTTTCTGTGAAGGTAGTGGAGCGTGAAAAATTTCCGCGTTTTGTTATTGGTGAAAGTTTACTTCCGCGATGCATGGAAGTGTTGGAAGATGCAGACTTGCTTGACGCAGTGAAAGCAAAAAACTTTCAACAGAAATTCGGGGCAAAGTTTGTGAGGGGCGATGAAGTTGCAGATTATAATTTCTCAGAACAATTTACGAAAGGTTGGACGTGGACTTGGCAAGTGCTACGTGCTGAATTTGATTTAGCATTGGCAACCGAAGTTCAACGCAAAGGTGTGCCGATTGATTTTGAAACTACCGTTACCGATATTCAGTTTGATGAGGATGGAAATTCTGAGACAACTCTTCAGCGAAAAGATAATTCAACCGAAAAAATATCGGCTCGCTTTATAATAGACGCAAGTGGCTATGGCCGGGTAATTCCCAAATTGCTGAAGTTAGAAAAACCATCTAATCTTGATCCGCGCAAAGCGATATTTGCACATGTAAAAGAAACAAATCGCGAAAATTTCGATGAGCCCGATAGAATAATCATTGTGGTCTATGCACCTGGTATTTGGGTTTGGATCATTCCGTTAGCAAATGGCATTACTTCGGTCGGGTTTGTGGGGAGCTTCGATTTTTTCGATAGCATTGAAGGCGATCTTCAGCAACAGTTCAATACCTTGATTCATGGAAATGAATTTTTAAAGAAACGCTTTCAGGATGCTGCGTTTGTTTTTGAACCCCGGAAACTGGAAGCATGGTCTGCAACAACTGAAACGTTTCATGGAAAAGGATTTATATTAACCGGCAATGTTACCGAGTTTTTAGATCCCGTTTTTTCTTCAGGTGTCATGTTTGCTACCGTGTCCAGCCATCTGGCCAGTAAGCTTGTGATTAAAAAATTGAAAGGAGAAAATGTCGATTGGGAACAAGAATATACTCAGCCGATTCAACAAGGTGTAGATACCTTTCGCACGTATGTGATGAGTTGGTATGATGGATCGCTTGAAAAAATATTCTTTGCCAACAACCAAGATTTAAAAATCAAGGAGAAAATATGTTCGGTATTGGCAGGTTATGTTTGGGATCAGGACAATGTATATGTGCGTGAACATGCCACCGCTGTTCCTGCACTGGTCCGTACCA
>JBBRFY010000034.1:0-24436 GCA_038241205.1 Cytophagales bacterium | reverse complement strand
CGGGCATAATTTATTCTGCTTTGTACATAATCGTACGAAATAAGACTGAAAAAGGAATAATTGCGTATGCATCAGTTTCATTAGTACATATATGCCATAATCTATTCGAATTTTTGAAGCATAGTTTTTCTTAACTTTCGTTATCTCGTCATGTATCCAAGTAGTACAATTTACGTTCCCAACTTTAAAAGCACATCAATTATTTACATCATCTGCATTTTGTTTACCTTTATCTGCATTGGATTGCTGCCTTTTTTAAAAATCAATATCAGCGTCCACTCATCAGCCCTCATCCGTCCAACTACTGAAATCAGTGTCATTCGCTCACTCGTAAATGGTCGAGTAAAAGAATCCTTTATAACCGAGAATCAATCTGTACAGAAGGGGGATGTCCTCTACGTAATTGAATCTGAACCGTTAATTGAAAGAGAACGGTTTTCGCTGGCGAAAAAACAAGACGTAGAATACTTTATTCATGATTTGAATAGCTTGATACATCTTTCAAACACAGAAGATTTAATAACATCACTTTATCAACAATCTTACTACAATTATCAACAAAAGGTAATTGAAGTTTCTGTAAGATTAAAGAAAACGCAAACCGATTATAACCGTAATTTTAAATTACACTCCCAAAAAGTAATTGCTGATTCAGAATTTGAAACTCATCAGTTTGAACTGGATAAAGCAAAAAACGACCTCGAGATTTTAAAACAAACTCAACTAAGTCAGTGGCAGTCGGAGTTGCGTACATTGAAATAGCTACATTAAATTTTATAGTTGGAAAAACAAAATCGTTATGACGTTAGAAGAAAGAATGAAGTTGATGATGGCATTAGACACATTATTGAAGCGGAAGTTAAAAGGTAATCCAAATGATTATGCTGCGAAGCTGGGTATATCACGAAACACCTTCTTAAGACTTAAGGAAATAATGAAGGAAGAGTTTCAGGCTCCTGTAGTCTATAATAAAGTTGAAAGCCGATATGAATATGAAAAACCAGGAACAATTTTCTTTGGCTTTTTGCCGCATGAAATAATCCCACCGGAAATGTTAAAGAAGATCGGTGGCGGAACTAGCATTGAAATGAATTTGTCTTTTTCTGATAAAATATTTTGCCCAGTCCCAATTCTTGGGACTGACTCCGCATGTATTTGATATAAGGTTTCCGGCCGGAGCTGAAAATTATGTCAAATAAATAATTTAATTACTATGGAAGATTTGAAATCTAGATCTCTAACACTCAACACTCTAACAAATTTCAGTTTGGAGGAACTCACTGACCTTACTGGTGGCACTTTTGCATACGATGTCGGATGGGCAATTCGATGGGTAGCCTATCATGGGCCTGGCACAGGATCGGCACAATGGGCAGCTTGGGATATTCAAGAAGCAGCGCTTAAAGCTGCATCTTGAACGAACAATTAAAACTATTTTACCAGAATATAAAAAAAATGCGAGTATGAAAAAGGAATCAATTTCAAAGTTCGAATTGCAAGAATTAAGTAACGCTGAAATTCAAGATACCAATGGAGGACTGTTTTGGCTAATTCCTGTTATTGTGGGAGCTGCAGCAGTTGAAATAATGTCTGATTGGGATAATTTCAAAAGAGGGCTAGCCGGAGTACCGGGAGTTCCAAAACAGGAATAGGTAAGTAACTAAAATGAGACGAATATTTATCTAATTATCAGAGGGTGATGCAAAATACATCACCCTCAATTGCCAGAAACATATGAATTCAAGAAAAAAATTACTTGGTTATACTCTGATGATATGCACTTTTCTTTTAGCACTTTATGTTTTTAAACATTGGGATCAATTAAAAGCTATGATTTTTGAATAACTTCAGAGTAGTTCAATAGAAAACTTTTGAAAAAATACTCGTTTCTTATTATTGCTTTAGCAATTAAAATTGGTGTTTCTGGTTTACTCCACTTATTTTTTTCATCGGAATCAACTACGAACCCAAATGTAAACACACTAGATACAACTGATGAAATTCTGCTAATCGTACTGGCTGCACCACTATTTGAAACCTTGATATTTCAGTTTGCAGTAATTGAACTGGGTAGCATGCTTTTAGCAAAGTATAAATATAAAAACCTGGCCTTAACTATAATATCAGCGATGCTTTTCACTGCCAGTCATTTAATAAACTTGTTTTATTTGCTTCATAGTTTTACTTCAGGCCTAGTATTGGCTTGTACTTATTTTGAAGCAAAAAAAAGAGATGCGAATGCAATAGCTAGCACATTTATCGTTCATTCTATATTTAACTTTTTATCATTTTTTCTTAATCAAGTATTCACTTGAACATGATTTATTTTTAATGTTGTTTCCTATTTGATTAATAAATTGGATTTTAGATTAGAAACCGGAATGGCTCTCTCTGGAAATTTGCCTTTTTCATCTTCTTCTTCCGAAAGCTTACCCTATATTAGTGCGTTTTAACAAGTAGTATTTCTAAAGTGATATGGAAAATATTCGAGAGCCACTGACACAGAGAGTGTTTTAATCAATATCCTTGTTGCCATTAATCAGGAGCTTCTATTTCGCGGATTATTGATCTCATATTTCAGCAAGAAGTTCAATATGTTTTTTGTTATTTTAATTTCTTCTTTACTATTTGGCTTCGTTCATATAGGCAATGACCATTTTACGACCATTGGTTTTTTTAACATCACGCTTTCAGGGATTTTAATGGCGTTGCTTTATACAAAATATAAGAATCTATCAGCACCAATTGCGATGCACTTCACTTGGAATTTTTTTCAGGGACCAGTTTTTGGTTATGCAGTAAGTGGTGAAAGTTTGTGGTCTCTAGCCGAAGTTACTCCGATAAGTAAAACGGAAATGATTACGGGTGGGTTATTTGGGGCAGAGGGTTCAATAGTTTTGGTTCCTATGAGCCTGTTTGCCATTGTAATTTTTCTTATGGTTAACAGAAGAGTCGTGGTAAATTAGTTTCGAAATCGCTTATCTCTTTTCCAAACAATAACTCTAAAAATAATATTCACCCTTCGCGCCAACCTTCACCGCTTTAAGTTTGTGTGTTGTTTCAAAGTTCTGATAGATTGGTTTTAAACTTTTCCAGAAATCAACTGTAGTTTTTGTGGGTGAAAATTCTTTTTCCAATTTTTCCACAATTCCATTATTAAGCCGATCTGGAAAAATATGTACCGGTATTTTTTCTTGTCCGTTGTTTCTGGCTTCTACTGCGAGAAGGTAAACCTCTTTTATTTTATCATCCGTTAACGGAATGCAACCAATGGTTACACAATTGCCGTGAATGTAAATATCTCCACCCGGATGTTTTTTATCGCTTAAAATTTTGTCGGATGTGTTGGGGTAATTAATGCCGAGCGATAAATAAAAATTGCTGGCCGGGTTAAAATTCTGGATGTAATAAACTCCTTCCGGTATTTGTGAATCACCTTCTTTTCGTTTTGGGCCAAGCGTTCCAGCGGTGGCGCAGAAAGGATAGGTATGAAGTAATGCATATTGATCCTTACCTTTTTCTTTTATCCATATTTCAACCACTGCTTCTTTTTTAAAGGCGCGAATATAAAGATTGAAGCCTGCGTAGGATATTTTTTTGGTTTTGAAATAGCCTTTAACAACAATTTCCTTTTCCTGATAGGCTACCTTAACCCGGCTATTCTTAAGTTGAGAATCCTTGAATGAAGTATGTTGATAAATCATAAACAAGCTGATAAAGATGAAGTAGCGCATGGTTCAAATAACGAAATTGATGTTGAAAAATCTATTCGTGCAGTAAGGCAAAATAAACATTGCCTACGGATTCGTGAATAAAACGCAGATACTTTATATAAATAATCTACCCTTCATAATAGATTCATGTGGGCAATAATCAGAATGGTTATATTGCGCCCTTCAATTTATATCATGCAAAAAATAGTTATTTTTCTTCTTTCGCTTGCTGCTATGCAGGTATCAGCCCAGTCTGCAAAATCAGTAAATGACCAGCCTAAATTAGTAGTGGGCATTGTTGTGGATCAGATGCGGCAAGAATATTTGTATCGCTTTTATTCGAAGTACAGTGAAGGTGGTTTTAAGCGATTGATGAACGAAGGCTTTATGTTAAAGAATGCGCATTATAATTATGCGCCAACCGTTACTGGTCCGGGTCATGCTTCGGTTTACACGGGAACAACACCATCCTTTCACGGCATTATCGGAAATGAATTTTACAACAAGCGTTTGGGCAAGATGGTAAACTGTGTTGAAGATCCTTTGCAAAAACCAGTGGGCACTGAAGTAGGCAACGGAGATGTATCACCTTGGAGATTAATATCATCAACCATTACGGATGAGTTGAAATTATTTACACAAAAGCGATCAAAGGTAATTGGTGTTTCAATTAAAGACAGAGGTGCTGTTTTATCTGCAGGCCACATGGCCGATGCTGCCTATTGGTATGATGGTATTACCGGCAAGTTTATATCGAGTACATATTATATGACGAAGCTTCCTGATTGGGCTGTGAAGTTTAATGAAAAAGCGTTGGCTAATAAATATTTATCACAAACCTGGAATACCTTATTGCCCATTGAACAATATATTGAAAGTGGTCCGGATGAATCGCCTTATGAAAGAAAGATAAGCGGGAAACCGAAATCTACTTTTCCATACGTGTTGAGTGAATTGCGATTAAAGAATGGCAACTATGATCTTTTAACGGTTACACCTTTTGCAAATAATCTTCTTACAGAAATGGCCATAGCCACTTTGGTAGGCGAGCAAATGGGGAAGCATGATGATACCGATTTTCTTTGCGTCTCTTATTCAGCAACGGACATACTGGGGCACGCTGTGGGCCCGAATGCCATTGAGTTAGAAGATATGTATTTAAGGTTGGACAGAAGCTTGGAAGAATTTTTTACGAAACTCGATAAACAGGTTGGAGCAGAAAACTACACTGTATTTTTAACAGCCGACCATGCTGTGGCCGATGTGCCTCAATATTTGAAAGACAATAAAATGCCAGGAGGATATTTTAACGATGAATATGTTAAAGCAAAGCTGAATGAATTTCTGCTCACATACTTTCCAAACAAAAACATTATTGCAAACATGAGCAATCACCAAATATTTTTAAATCAAGATGCGTTTCAACATGATGCAAAAGCCACGGGTGTCGATATGTTTATTGCAACCGAACTGATTGGTAAGTTTTTAATGCAATATGATGGCGTTTCGAATTATTATACTGAGGCTTTGTTGCGACAAGGTAGTTATGATGAGCAAGGAGATAAGGGCGATATCATCCGCGGATACAATGCACAACGCTCAGGCGATATTGTGTACACATTGCAACCCGGTTGGATTGAATCAGGATCGGTGCAAGGTACAACGCATGGCACAAGCTACAAATACGATACGCACGTGCCCATACTTTTTTATGGCAAAGGAATTAAGAAAGGATCGACATCACAGTATCACACCATTACCGACATAGCACCTACCTTATCCATCTTGTTGAATATTAAATTTCCAAACAGCTGCACCGGCCAACCGATTTTGGAGATTCTGGAGAATAATTGATTTTTTTGTAGATGGGTTTGTAGTGTTACCTTTATGTAGATTCGATAGCAAGTAATCTGATATACGATAAATAACTGACGGAATCTTAATCACAGTTGTTCAAGTCAATTGTTATGGGCAACCCTAAACACTGCCAAACTAAAATATGAATGCGAGGTTGATCGGAGATTCCCCTTTATCACAACATCGGATTTTCGGATTGTTATCCATTATCCTAGCAGGCTGTCTTGCGCTGAGAACTATTTTGGATATTGTGGAATCGCGAATTCAACATTCGTCTTTTTACCTTTCCGAATCCTTTTTATTCAGTTCGGTTTGGTGGCTCTTCTTGCCTTTAGTGTATGGACAATTTGTTTTTGCTGATACACTGAAAACAAAGACATCGTACATTTTATTTATACTAATACCTTTTGTAACGCATCTTTTTGCCTACCCTGCTGTGGTTTGGCTAATTTCAAAACTGTTCTACAATCATACTTTTTCTTATTGGCAAACCTTCAATTACGGACTAACTGAATACATTTTTATACTACTTGCTGCTTATTCTGTTCTGTTTATTTTGCATAGTTCATTCAGAAGCAAACGACATCTTAAGCAGAATGATTTAAGCATTGTAGAACAGCCAAAAAATAATGAATCAGTAACGAACTTTGTAGTGTCAGACGGAAATAAACGTTTGACTATTAAAGCAAATGATACTTTATTTATTTCAGCTAATCCGCCTTATGTCAATATACATCACAACACCAAATTGTACCTACACAATGAAACTTTAAAATCGGTTTTGTCAAAATTAGACCAAGCACTATTTGTTCGAATACATAAATCTACAATTGTGAACATTACTAAGGTTAGATCCTATAAATCAAGACTGAATGGCGACTATGATTTGACAATTACTGATGGAACAGAACTAAGGCTTAGCAGAAATTACGCATCGTTATTCAAGAAGAAATTTCAAACAACTCATCGGGATACCATAGAATAACATCGTCTTACAACATTTTACCTGCAAAGAATGGATTGCTTCCCGATTTTTGCCAAAAAGTTAAAATGAATGCATTAAAGATTTTTCTATTAGCTGGAATTGTGCTAACCCAACTTCTGACAAGTTGCAACGGGCAGACAAAACCTAACAATCAAAATCAGCAAATAACCAAGACAGTAACCAAAAGAGTTGTTGGCGGTGGTTGTGACGGCTGTGAAAATATGTTTGTTGATATGCCATCCATTATAAACTCATCAGATACAAGTGCAGGTTGGTTTGAAAGAGGACAAAAACTTTTAGTTACCGGAACGGTCTATAAACTTGACGGGAGAACTCCAGCTCAGAATGTTATTATTTATTATTGGCAGACAGACAATGATGGGTTATACTCACCAAGAAAAGGAATGAACGAAAAGGCGAAGCCACACGGACACATTCGAGGATGGATAAGAACAGATGAAAATGGGAAATACACGATTTATACTGTAAGACCTGCGCCATACCCTAACACTGTATTGCCTGCACACATACATTTGTCCATTAAAGAACCTGATATAGATGACGAATATTACCCCGATGATATAAACTTTGATGACGATAAATTACTAATACCTTATTTCAAAAGATACCCACAAGAGAATAGAGGTGGTAGTGGAGTAGTTAGAGTATTGCTTAACGGCAACACTCAAATTGCTGAGCACAATATTATTTTAGGACTGAATATTCCTAATTATCCAAAGAAAACAAACACAAAAAACCTATCTGGTTTAAGCATTGGCGAAGACCAACCTTCCTTTATTCCATTTCACGCATGGGGGCCAGACAAAGGAACGAGAACGTGCCCAGTCTGTAAATATGGACGCCATCAGGGTATTGTTTACTTCGTAGGCAACAATCCAGACTGGGTAGACATAAAAAAATGGTTGGCATTTTTAGAACAAGAAAGTATAAACAGAAATAAGTATTTGAAAGGATACTTTGTTTATGGCAATGAGAATAATTACAGCCTAATAGAAAGAAAAAAAGAGTTGGAGAAATTAGGAAGTGAACTAAAGCTAACAAATATCGCCTTGACTTTTGTTCCATCTTTTAGTGACACCGAGAGTGAAGTCAACCTTAATAAAGTTAACCCAACCGTTCACAATACTTTTATTATTTACCGGCACAGAAGTATCATTGATAAATTTATAAACCTGAAGGCGGACAGTGTAAACTTTAAACTGATCTCCTCAATTTTGGACAAGACAAAGGGAAATTATTTTGATTTATCAGAACCCAAACACGATTGAGTTTCGGGTAGTCCGTAACAAAATGTTTTTACAGTGGTGGCGTGAAGAATAAGCTACAAGTTTTTATCTTCGTTCAACGTTTGGTCACATGGGACAGTTTAGTTTTTCAAAGATTTGCAACGTCATATGCATGGCCATTGTCTCCATCATTTTTATATGAAAAACATACCAATACTAATCATTTTGTTTTTTTGTCAAGACATATATGCCTTTCAAATTGAGGCGGATACAGTAGTTTTTGATTTTACTAATTCAAAAAAGGAATTCATCTCTGGACACGTTATTCTTCCCAAACAGCACAAAACTAAATTACCAGTTTTGATATTTTTGGTAGGGTCTGCAGAATCTTCTTTTAAGCTGAATTATAAAGGTTTTTTGAAAGAGAATTTTGAAAATACATTATTAGATAGCGGGGTGGCATTATGCTATTTTGACAAACCCGGAATCGGTAATTCAAAGGGGAAGTGGTATAAGCAAACCTTTTATGACAGAGCATCTGATGTAAATGACTGTATAAACTTTCTCTCCTCTACCTCTTATATTGATTCAGAAAATATTGGAGTAGTTGGGCATAGCCAAGGAGGTTGGATTGCTCAATTAGTAGCAGTTCGGTATCCAAATAAAATTAAGTATATGATAAGTCTTGCTGGCCCAACCTATAGTGTAAAACGCCAACTTATTAGTGACTTTCAAAGTAGTTTAATTTGTAAAGGGGTTAAAGAATCGAAGGCTCACAAAAAAGCCGTTCGAAAGACCAGTTTGGTTTTTTTATTATCAAAATGTTTTCCTTTTAATAATAATTTGAAGCAGTTAAGAAAAATAGGAAATTACACACCCGAAGAATCAATCCGTGCAATTAAGTTGCCCAGTCTTTTTCTTTTTGCAGAAAATGATCGTCTCGTTTACAAGGATTGGTGTATTGAATCTTTAGATAAAATATTCGGTGACAAAATCCCTGACAATATTCAGTATTCTGTAATTAAAGATGCTAATCATAGTTTTAAAATAGAACCCTTTTGTAGTTATAAAAAACGGAATGATTTAAAATATTCAACACAATTTCAAACAGAACTTCGGAACTATATTATGAATATGGTACAATAGAAACGATGCATAACAAACTGCTTATTCATTGACGAGATGACGTGTACGGTTTAAGTTTTATCTTCATTCAGCGCAACTCATGCGTGAATTGAGCCTCAGTAGATACTGACACATTGAAAATTAATTTTAACTCCATAACGCAAGTAGAATAGTAATACTAATCCTCATTCTGCATCACTGGAAGCCGAGGGTTAGTGCAATGCTACTCGTCCCTCAAAGCGTTCACTGGATTTGCAGAAGCGGCACGGATAACATGGTATCCTACTGTGGCGAGCGTTATAACAAATGCCAGTAGTGCCGAGATAATAAAGGTTGGCCATTCAGATTCCAGTTCAATGCGATACGCAAATTTCTGAAGCCACGTGTTCGTAACGTACCAGGCGAAAGGCAACGCCAGCACTGTACCAATACTGACCAGTAAGAAAAATTCTTTTGATACTAATACAACCAATGAGTTTACATTCGCTCCCAATACTTTGCGTACGCCAATTTCTTTATTGCGCTGCTCGGTAGTAAAGGCCGTTAATCCCAACAACCCTAAGCAAGCAATAAAAATGGTAAGGCTTGAGAAGGCTGTAAAAATTGTACTTCGCTTTTCATCTGCTTTGTATTGTGAATTAAAATCCTGATCAAGGAAATCGTACTCAAAGGGAAAACTTGGAAATATTTTTTTCCATACGTTTTCAATCGCGGTAAGCGATTGCTTTACATCGCCATTTCCAGTTCGAACAAAAACATAATTATTGCGCTTACCTAATATGATCATCAACGGTTCGATGGCATCATATAATGAATTCTGATGGTAATCTTTTACAACACCAACTACATGTTTTTCGGTGGGTGTTTCACCCGGCTCACCGCCACCAAAAATAAATTTTTTACCGATTGGATCTTCCCACGCCATGCGCGCCACCATGGCTTCATTTACCAAAACTGCATAGGTAGTGTCAGAGGCAATGTCGCGAGAGAAATCACGACCTTTTACAATCGTCATTCCCATTGTTTTTACATAATCAAAATCGGCACCGTATAAATCTACACCTCTGTCGCTAAGCTTACCATCGTTCTCTTCTACCTTCATTAAATTTTTGCTAATGCCTTCACCAGGCGATGCGTTGGCCATGCCAATACCTACCACTTCTGGTGTTAGCTTCAATGCATCTATCAATACTTGCGATTTGTTTCGAAGCTCTCGTTCGTTTAGCGCGAGTCGCACCACGTGTTCTTTTTCAAAACCTAAATCTTTGTTTCGCATGTATTGAAGTTGATCGAAGACTACAAGCGTGGAGATGAGCATAAAAATGGAGATAGCAAATTGAAATACAACCAACACTTTGCGGAAGATAACACTTCCACCTTTGGTGGCGAGCTTACCTTTCAATACCTGCACAGGGTTAAATCCCGAAAGGTAAAAAGCCGGATAGCTTCCACCCGCAATACCGATAAACAACATAATGCCGATAAGACTAAACAACACGGTGGGTTGTAGAATATATGAAAACGGAAGTTCTTTATTCGCTAAGGTATTGAACGCAGGAAGCAATGCATATATCAAAATAATACTGATCGCCATTGCCATGAATGCTATCACAATGGATTCAGTAATGAACTGCGCTAGCAATTGAAAGCGTTGTGATCCCATTACCTTTCGTATGCCCACTTCTTTCGATCGGTTGGCAGATCGTGCTGTTGCTAAATTCATATAATTGATACAGGCAATGATGAGCATAAAGGCCGCAACGGCACCGAAGATGTAAATGTATGATATATCACCACCCGCTTCAGCTTCGTCTTGAATTTTGGAATGGAGATGTATGTCCGTTATTTTTTGTAGTTCATATTTTATGGTAATGCCGTATTGTTCAAAAATAGGATTCACTTTTTGTTTGATAATTGAATCGAGGCTTGCATACATTTTCGACAGATCATAATTTTCAGGTAACTGGATATAGGTAAACACACCAAAATTTCCCCAGTTGGGCTGATATTGAGGATATGAATTATAAGCGATTAATGCATCAAATCTAAAATGAGAATTCAACGGAACGGCTTCAATGATACCCGTCACTTTAAAATCTTCTGCCTTACCTTCACGATTGATGGTTTGTAAAGATTGGCCGAGCGCAGAGGAAGCGTCAGAAAAATATTTCTTGGCCGTTTTTTCAGAAAGTACAATTGAGAATGGATTATCGAGCGCTGTGTTAGCATCACCGGCAAGAAATGTATAGCTGAACATTTTAAACACCGTGGAGTCGGTGAGATAGAAATCAGTTTCGTTAAACTCTTTCTCGTTGTATTTAAAAAGTGTTTTTCCTATGCCATTAAATCGCACGGCATTTTTTACTTCCGGATAATTGTCACGAAGCTCAACGGCCATAGGTTGCTGCGCCACTGCCCATGTAAAAGCATTATCAGGTTCTTTAATATTTGAAACAATGCGATAAATATTGTCTGCATTTTTATGATACCGATCGAAGCTCAGTTCGTCTAATATATACATCAGCAAAAACAAACTGCACGTTATGCCGATGGTTAACCCTAGAATATTGATGGCACTGTAGGTTTTGTCTTTGCGAATAGTGCGAAACGCAATGGTGATTAGATTTTTAAACATAAGGAAGTATTAATGCTACAGAGCTAGATGAAGTATAGACTCCAAAAGTTTGAAGTTGTTACACAGATGAATCAGATATGTTTCCGGACACTGCCAATGGCGTATAACTGTGGGCGATAAAGTAAGAATTGAGAATTTTTATTGGCGCTAGAATCCATCATCAATGGGTTCCCACAATTCAATTTTATTTCCTTCCGGATCCATAATCCAACCAAATTTTCCATAAGGATGTTCTTCCATTTCACCCACAACGGTTACGCCCTCGTCTTTCAATACCGTTAAAAGATCGACTAAATTTTCTACCCGATAGTTGAACATAAATGATTTTTCGCTTGGAGAAAAATAGGACGTATCATTTTTAAACGGACTCCAAATAGTTTGAGCCGGAACTTCGGCATCCAGTTTTTCCAGATCTTTCCATTTGAATAAACCTTCAACTCCAAGATGTTTTTGATACCATGAATTTAATTCTTTAGGATCTTCTGATTTGAAGAAGACTCCGCCAAGGCCTGTAACTCGTTTCATATGGTTTATTTGATTATTGGGTATTGGTAGATTCGGTAGGAAGAAATTCTTTTTTACGCAATAAGGTAGCGCAGATTAGTGAGATCAGAATACCAACGGGTAGTATTTCCGCCATCGTCATACCAAATCTGAGAATAGGATTTTTATACCATTCGAAGGATTCCATCATCTCTTTTTTCTTAGCCATAATTTCTTCACCACTTGCTCCGGCTTCTCTCATCTTATCAAGCGAATAGTCCGCCATTTTTTCTAGGTAACCAGAAGCAAAGGTGTTGTACATTATTTCCCATGCCAAGGCATAGACAATAGTAGCAACCAATGAAATCCACAACCCCAATACTAATGCCTTGCCGAAACCGATGGTGCCATTCAAATGGTTATCGCGATACGATTTTACACCGAAGAAGATAAGCGAAAGACCAATGATCATGGTAGTATACCCTACCAGCATTCCATTCTCCGGATTCAACGTGCCATTTTCATGCAGTGGCCAAGTAGCCAGAAACATTCCGCCAACAATACAACCTGCGATAGAGCCAAAGATGAGTGCGATTCTTTTCATAATAATTTTGGTTTTGTTGATGCGAAATACATTCAGAATCAGCGTTTATCCATCACCCAAAAGTATGATTGTTTGAAAAGTTAAGGAAATCCTACTGAAGGTTGACCAAATGCGTGATCAAAAATTTGGTGGATTATACAGATGCTGGTGTATTTGTAATCAGTATTCGGTAATCACTACCCATCCGGCTAATTACCGAATACCGATTACTTTTTTCAACATGATGCAAACCAGATCATCAGCGCTAAGGTATCAACATCAATTCTTTTGAACGTTGAACTGCTTGAGTTCTTCGCTTTACTTCCAGCTTTAAAAATAAATTAGCAGAATGAGTTTTAATGGTATTTAAAGAAATAAAAAGTTTGTCTGCAATTTCTTGATTTGAAAAACCTTGCGCCATTAAGTGCAATACTTCTAACTCCCTTTTGCTAATGCCCAGCCGCGTATATTCTGCTTCGTTGAAATTGAAATGAGTTTTTAAAATAATTTTTGTTTTCGAATTTGTTAATCTTAGCCCTGCCCAAACGCCAACGGCAGTAAAAACGACAGCTACAACGCCAAGGTAAAATTCCAGCGACATATCGCGAATAATAAAACCAAACTGAAGCCATTGCATTAAAAAGAGTAATGCCGCCAAAGACAATCCGTATAGAATAATGATTTTCTTCATCAGTGGTAAATTAATCAAGAAGAGGATGCATCGTAGTCAAAGATTGTAAAAATTATTTTCAATTCAGTAAGCATTATCAATGAGCAAGATTGATCTCGCGCAAGCGTGCGTTGTGCGCCAATTCCTTCAAGCTTCAGCTTGCTTAATAAATTTCAATTTAACTTATATATACTAAATCAGTAAACCCTTCCCCATCCCCGAATAATTACGAGCAATACTGTATGACCAACCTGAATTATGAAGTGTGGTTCTGCGCTTGCGAAGATGAGGTTGTATAACGTCTAATTTAATACTGTGATGGGTTGGGAATAAATGATGTAGCGATGTTTCTACACTATGATTTTTGAATTCGTAACAATACCTTTTTAAGTTCTTTTTAAGCTTGGTAATACATGGCACAGTATTTCCGTAACGGTTGGCTACGTTAAAAATTAAAACAACAATTTTATGAAGCAAATCTTAAATGGTTTCCTTTTGGCAGCTTTTGCGATGATCGTGCAAGCCTGTGGATCAAAAACAGAAAACAAGAATGAAACATCTCTGGAATACCAGGATTCAGTGAATGCAAAAAATGAATCAGTAAAGATTACTCGTACTGAAAGAAGAGCCAAACTTCAAGAGGAGACCGCGTTGCGGGAAGAACGCAGAAGGTTGGCATTTGAAGAGCAAGCCAAATTGAGTCCTACTTTTATTGATTCAAAAGGTAAAGTGGTTTACAATAAAGCAGAAGTGGATCCTTCCTTTACAGGAGGAAAAAATGCTATGATGAAATATATAAATGATAATATCCAATTTCCAAAAGATGCTCATGACGAAGAATTGGAAGGTACTGTGTTTGTTGACTTCATCGTTACGGCAACAGGAGACGTGCGCGAAGTGGTTGTAACGGATGCACCGGGCGAAGAAGTTGATCAGCGTTTTCGCGATGAGGCGATACGTGTAGTTTCGGCTATGCCAAAATGGATACCGGGTACGCAGAGAGGTAAGCCGGTTGAAGTGAAATACAGCTTGCCAATTACGTTTGCGATACAATAATGTTGGTGTTGAATTAGTATGGGGAAAGCGGAAATAGCGCTGCGCTTTTTCCATTTAGATTGGTCAAACTACTGATCGGTATCAATGGCATTAATAAAACTTTTTTTTATTAAGCCAATTCCTTAATTCTCCGGTTGCACACAAATAGAGGAGTTTAGCGATACCGTTAAAATTTGGTGATACCGATCGTGATACGTGATTGTGAAGGACACGAATTTTTCTTAAAAATATGGGAGACACAAAAAGTATATCGGCCGACAAGATTTCAGAATTGATTAAACTAAATGATGATTTAGAGAATTATTTTAGAAACACCATCATTCCTCAGCTTTTTGTTGATGCGAATATGATCTTGCGCAAATTCACACCGCCTGCTATGAAGCAATTCGAGTTTACCCTCGATCATATCGGCAGGCCTATGGATGAATTAATGGACAACATCCGATACTCTACACTTCTGGAAAACATTCAATCGGTTATACAGAGTGAGGAAGTTTTTGAAAAAGAAATTCAAACAACCGACAAGCGTTGGTTTCAAATGAATATTATTCCATACATTATTCAAAAGCAAAATAAGCCGGATGGAGTGATCATTACCTTTATCGATATCACCGAACGCATCAATGAAATGAAAGACTTGGAAAAGTTAAACGCGGCACACGAAACGTTTATTTACTCGGTCTCACATGATCTTCGCGTTCCGCTCGGTAATATTGCATCACTTGTTCAAATGCTGACACAATGGGACAACGATGTAAGCGAACAAAAAAGTATTTCCGTCATGTTGGAAAAATCGGTGAAGAGTATGAAAATAATTATTGATGAGCTATCGGAGATTACGAAAATTGAAGGCAATTATAAAGAGCGTATTGAGAAGATAAACTTTAAACAAATTTTTAAAGAAGTAGAATTAATACTCCAGGATAAAATAGTGGAAAGTAATGTTAAACTACACATCGATATTCAAGAACCGGAGTTTAATTTTTCTCGGAAAAATATACGCAGCATTGTGTACAACCTTTTGAGCAATGCAATAAAATATAAATCTCCTGAAAGAACGCCCGAGGTTTGGGTTAAAACAGAAAAGGAAAATAATTTTTTGATAATTTCTGTAACAGACAATGGTTTAGGGATACCCAATGACCAACTGGATTCTGTGTTTTCTAAATTTACACGGATCGAAAAAAATATAGAGGGAACCGGTATCGGACTTTATTTGGTTAAGAAAATAGTAGATAACAATGGTGGTAAGATTAGCGTAACCAGCACGTTAGGCGAAGGTTCTGAGTTTAGAGTTTTCCTAACGTTGGAGCAGTAGTATTTCTGTGTTAGCTTTTATTTTAATGGAGCGTATATGCAAAAGAAATAGAATTACGTAGTCGTTAGTGCGGTGAAGTCGGGAGGTGAAACATAAGACTGGGCGTGGCGCCCTTTAGCTGTTGGGTTCTGCTGTTTGTGCGCCACCCCATTGTGACGCCCGCTTTCTTAAAATATTTCAATTTAAACAATATGCATTAATTGAAATTGGTAAAAAATGCGATGGTATTTGAGTGTGCTAGGTTTGGTTTGAGGAATACTACCGAAGGCGAAGATTACTAAATCAGCGGACGCTGAAAATGACGGGCGCACAAGCGGACGCTTGCGCGAGGTAAAGGACGATTGCGCGAGTTGAAATTGTAATCTATGACTACACTTCAATAAGCTTTGTACTATTCGTATCACCTTCTCCACTTCGAATATAAATAATGTCTTCGTATGGATCGTAGTATTCAATTCGCAATGCATTGTCGCGAATAGCGTGTTTAATAAATCGTGTATCGGGTTCAGCGAACATGTATTCACCGAAAGGTAAAATGAATCTAAATTTTTGTAATTCTTCGTTCGTTAACTTTTCCAATTGAAGCAGCTGTGATGTCTCCAATTCAATTGTGTGCAATACATCCTGCTCGCTAAGATCGATTTGAAAATTATTTTTGGGTATTTGTAATCGCGTTGTTTTCATAATGACTAAAGGTAAACTAAGAATACTTCTAATAATAATGGTGGATGTACATGTTTTATGCTCTAAAAAAACACATCTGGAGATTTGCCGTAAGTAATTGTGTCTGTGGACTTTTTTATTCGATACAAGTTGTAGAGATTGGCTGCGTGTTAAACAGTTAATTTTGTATGCGATATTTACAACAAGGTATTATTCTTTCGTTTTTAGTAATGAGTTGCAATCCATCAGCGAACGATCCTCAAAAAATTATTGATAACGCTATTTCGGCTTCGGGCGGTGAAAAGTATTTGAACTCAACTATTGAATTCGATTTTCGCGAACGGCACTATATCGCTGTTCGTAATGGAGGTAAATTTTCTTACGAAAGAGTTTTTGTAAATGATAAAGACAAAACGGAAACCATTCATGACTATGTTTCAAATGGTGGATTTAAGCGTGAGAGCAACGGCAAAGTTATTGAGGTACTTGATTCTATGAAAACAAAATATACAGCATCGGTAAACTCGGTACTTTATTTTGCTTTGTTGCCGTATGGATTGAATGATCAATCTGTTAAAAAAACATATTTAGGCGAGTCGATAATGGATGGAAATTCATATTACAAAATTGAAATTACCTTTGATCAAAAAGGAGGGGGCGAAGATTTTGAAGATACTTTTCAGTACTGGATAAACACGTCTGATTTCACGATAGGATTTATGGCGTATGCTTATGAAGAGGATGATGGAATTGGATTTCGATTACGCAAAGCCTACAGCTCAAAACGCGTGAATGGAATTTTGTTTTCTGACTACATCAATTACGCACCCACCGGAGATTCCAAGCTCGATGATCTGGAAGAATTGTATAAACAAAATAAATTGAAAGAGTTAAGTAGAATTGAGAATACGAATATTGTTGTAAGGTAATGTAAAGTAATTGGTTCATGAGTGTGTATTTCAATTTTCACATCTGCACATCAATTCATTTACCAATCAACTAACTACCCGCCCAACCTTCTCTATCTAAACTTCTATACTGAATAGCTTCTGCCAGATGTTCAATTTTAATTTCGCTCGTGCCGGCAAGATCAGCAATGGTGCGCGATACTTTTAAAATTCTATCGTAAGCACGTGCAGAAAGTCCAAGGCGTTCCATGGCCGTTTTCAACAATGCTCTGCCCGCTTCGTTAATTTGACAAATATCTTTCACCATGTTTGAGGGCATCATGGCATTGCAAAACACATCGTCTTTATCTTTAAATCTTTCGGTTTGAATTTCGCGCGCTTTCACAACACGCTCGCGTATCTGTTCGCTGTTTTCTGTTTTCCGATTTGATGTCATCTCATCAAAACCTACTGGCACAACTTCAACGTGTAAATCAATTCGATCTAACAACGGGCCGCTAATTTTACTTAGATAGCGCTGTACAACGCCAGGGCCACAAACACAATCTTTTTCAGGATGGTTATAATATCCACAAGGACATGGATTCATACTGGCTACTAACATAAAGTTGGCAGGGTAATCCATGGAAACTTTCGCGCGCGATATTGTTACGCGTCTTTCTTCCATCGGCTGCCGCATTACCTCTAGCACACTGCGTTTAAATTCTGGAAGTTCATCTAAAAATAAAACACCATTATTCGCCAACGAAATTTCTCCGGGCTGCGGATTTCCTCCACCTCCTACAAGTGCTACATCTGATATGGTATGATGCGGACTACGAAAAGGACGAACGGTTAACAGTGATGCATTCTTATCGAGTCTTCCGGCAACGGAATGGATTTTTGTTGTTTCGAGCGCTTCGTTTAGACTTAACGGTGGAAGAATAGTGGGTAATCTTTTTGCCAACATGGTTTTACCTGCACCGGGCGGGCCAATCATAATAACGTTATGGCCACCGGCTGCGGCAATTTCCATTGCGCGTTTAATATTTTCCTGACCTTGCACATCTTTGAAATCAGAATCGTAATGATTAATATTTGCCGCAAAAACTTCGCGCGAATCTACCTGTACAGGATCAATGAAAATTTTATCTTCTAAAAAATCCACGGCCTCCTTCAATGTATTCACCGGATATACAAGAAGATTATTTACAATAGCAGCTTCTCTCGCATTGTCAGCCGGAAGTATAAAGCCTTTGAATTTTTCTTTGCGTGCTTGTATAGCAATAGGCAACACACCTTTGATGGGACGAAGTGTTCCGTCTAAGGTAAGTTCGCCCATGATAATATAGTCTTCAAGCTTGGTGGTTTCAATTTGACCTGAAGCTTTTAATACACACAGTGCGATTGATAAATCGTAAGCGCTGCCTTCTTTTCGAATATCGGCTGGTGCGAGATTGACAACTGTTTTGTTGCGCGGCATAAAATACCCTGCGCTTTTAAGAGATGATTCTACTCTGTGCTGACTTTCTTTAATTGCATTGTCGGGCAGACCACTCATGAAAAATTTTACGCCTTGGCCTACGCTTACTTCGACCATTATTGTTCTGGCATCAACTCCGTGAACGGCTCCACCAAAAGTTTTCGCCACCATGATTGAGATTGTCTAAAGGTTAACTTCTATCGGTAGTCTTCGAAATGGCTGCGACTTTGGCAGCTTCCTGAAGATCAAACAATTTTGCTTTTAAAGTATTTAACTCTAATGTAAGTGCAGCTTTTTCTTTTGATGTTTCTCGATTAGCGAGCCACGCCCACACCGCATCAGTAATCAGCATTGCCAATCCTAAAAATGTAATCCATTTAAACCACGGAACCCAACTTGCCATCTTTAGGAGTAGACTTAAGTTATTATCGAGCACAACCGTGAAAATAAATGCGCCTAAATGAAAGGCAGCAAACACGATGTAAAAGATGATTCGGTTTTTATTCATGGTGATACTATTAAAGAGCGATTATCTGGTTTGTATGGTTGATTAAAGGTAATGGAAAAAAATCGAAACTGTTATCAGTTATCCGTTAATTGTTATCCGTAAGGTGTATTACGATTAACGAGTAACAGATAACGATCAACCATTCGAAGATCGCTGGATTTCATTCAGCTTTCTATACAATCCGCTTTGCTTGATCAATACATCATGCGTGCCGCGTTCAATTATTTCACCATGTTGAATAACAACAATTTCATCGGCATGTTGTATAGTGCTTAGGCGATGCGCAATAACAATTGAGGTACGGTTTTTCATCAAATTAAAAAGTGCTTCCTGCACCAGTTTTTCTGATTCTGAATCCAAAGCAGAAGTAGCTTCATCGAGAATAAGTATGGGCGGGTTTTTCAAAACTGCGCGCGCAATACTTAGTCGCTGTCGTTGTCCGCCAGAAAGTTTTGAACCGCGTTCACCAATATTGGTTTGATATCCGTTTTCGGTTTGCATAATGAAGTCGTGTGCATTCGCGATTTTAGCAGCCTCCATCACTGCTTCTTCACTTACATTCGGCAAGCCAAAGGCGATGTTATTTAAAATTGTGTCATTGAACAAAATGGATTCTTGGGTTACAACACCCATTTGCTTTCGCAGCGATTCAATTTCATAATCACGGATTGATATGCCATCAATGCAAACGTCTCCATCGGTGGGATCATAAAAGCGTGGAACCAAGTCTGCTAATGTTGACTTACCTCCTCCGGATGAACCGACAAGCGCTATTGTTTTTCCTTTCTCTACTGTGAGGTTAATATTTTTTAATACCAGATCGGTATTATACGCGAAGCTTACATTTCGAAATTCAATATTCTTTTCGAATTGTTGAAGCACAATAGCGTTGGGTTTATTTTCAATGGTGGGATTTGTATCGATTACTGAAAAAATTCTTCTTGCCGATGCGATACCTTTTTGCAAAGAGGTAATGCCATTCGAAAATGATTTAGCGGGTTGTATAATCTGACTGAAGAAAATAAGAAAACCAATAAAAGCACTTGCCTCAAGTTCAGATTCACCGCTCAAAATTAAGCTCCCCCCGAAATACATAATAACGGTTACGATCAAGATGCCCAATAGTTCTGATACGGGTGAGGCCAATTCATTTTTATAGGCCATTGAAAGATTTACTTTACTGTAGTGATTATTTTCGTCACTCATTTTACCCATAATGTATTTGCGCGCATTGAATGCTTTGATAACGCGCATACCACTAAAGGTTTCATCTAATATATTAACGATACGTCCAAGAGATTCTTGGCTGAGTTTTGCCTGGCGTTTTAATCGCTTTACAATGCCACCGAGTACACCACCTACTATTGGAAGAACAATAAGTGCGAGCAGGGTAAGTTTTACGGAGATAAAAAACATGGCAGCAAAATAAATAATAATGGTAACGGGTTCTTTTAAAACTGTTTTTAAACTATTTATAACGGTGCTTTCTATTTCTTGTACATCACCAGTAAACCGAGAAATGAGATCACCTTTGCGATTGGTATTAAAATATCCTATTTGCAATCGTGTGACCTTACTGAAAATTTCTGTTCGCATATTATTTACAACATTCACGCGCATTTGTGAAGCAACAATTCGTTCTAAATATTTAAAAATGCTACTTAATAAAGTGCTCGCTATAATGCACACGCATATAAAAAGTAGCGCATCTAGTTTTCCATATTGCATTACTGTTTTTGAGTAGAAATGTTGAAAGGCATCAATGGCATATTCAGTAGAAAGTTTAAAGTCGGGTAGCGGAGAAACGGAATTGACGTTGGCTTTGTCAAACAAGGCTTCAAGCAACGGCATGGTAACGGCAAAGGTAATAAGACCGAATAGTGTTCCCAGAATAGAGAATACAAAAAACTGAATTAACTTCGAAATCAAGTTGTTAGAATATTTCAGAATGCGAAAGAAGATTCTCATTATACTATATCAATATTTTAAAATTCATAAAGTCGTTTGGCGATGTTCCACCGCACGGCTAAAGAAGTTATGGTTGTGTTTGAGTTGTAAAGGGGAAGCGCGCAATTGCTTTGGCGAATTACCAGATTAGCATCAACAAAAAGATTGTGCATTACCTGCCACGATGCAGCTACGCTTGCAAACATAATGTCGTTGCTAAATCCTTGACCAATGGTATTGCCATATTCGTTTCTGTTTTTACTGTTATCTCTTAATACATTACTTCCGTAGTTCATGCCGGTTGATGTTGCATCTCTGCCAATTTTTGTCATGGTTAATTTCCCGACAAGGTTTAAACGTGGCAAGGGTTGATAGCGGAGAATACCTACAAGTTCTGTAAAGTTTGCACCCAGCGGATGACCTATGGGTTGGTTATAACTGGTATAACTTCCATACTGGGTATTGTGCGAAAAGGTAAACGGACGCGCCAAATTGAATTCTCCTTGTAAGTCGAGGTTAGAGACGCCAAACGCATCAATATATTTTGCACCAACTTGTACAGCATATTTATTAGCCCACCATCCATCCCCTTTTCGGAGTTCATCAATCTTAAATTCGTCAAGCACAAACTGTCCGTAGAGTGAAAGTTTTTTAACGAGGTTCCATTTAAAATCCATTCCTACTATGGCATTATCGCTGCTGCCATTTTGTTGTTCGATGGCGCGATAAAAAATAATGGGATTGAGGTACGACCATTCAAAAGATCCATCATTGAGAGAATCTTTTGGCGAAAAAATAATCGATTCAAACAAACCGATATTCAACTTCTTTCCAATGTTCATGCTGAGATGATGAAAGGACACAAACTTTTCTGGAAATTTCGTTGATGTTGCTTTTGTGCCACCCAATGTTCCAGGCGCATTAGCGGTCATGCGGTTGATGAAGAATAGGTAATTGAACTTCCAAATCTGCACATTGGCCTTGATAAATAAGGAAGGCGGTGCGTAGTCAGAAAATATAAACGAACGATATCCATTACCTATAGAAAACCGGTCGTGTCCGAATTGGATATTGATATGTTTTGTTGGATCGAAGGTAATGTAACCGCGAGCCTGCAAGAAATCAACAGCACTTCCATCTTTATACTTTTTCCAAAAACCTTCGTGGGGCACAACCGGATTGCCTGTCAGTTGATCGCGAACATAGGAAGGTAACATCATCTGATTATCGGTTAGATAGCTATAGAATCCAACCTTATTATCCACCATGCCACGAAGCTCAACGCCCCGGGTATTGATAAACATTAAATCGTCATTTCTCGAATCTTTTCCCAGACCAAGATACATCACTGGATTAATGTGAAGATCGAAATCATTAACGTCTACGTTGTAGAGATCAGATTTTTTGCGATAAAAATGTTTTAGAAATGGCTTCTTTGTATCGTTGGTTTCGGCTCGCGACCATTCCCAATTATCGTTGCGCAGATAGTCATAGTTGAATTGATCTGTTTTGGAAATAAATACAGTGTTATTTGCTTGATGAAGAGAGTCTACAAACGCAACAATAGCCAATCGTTTATAAGGTTTAATGGCTGTAAAAAGCGCGGCACTAATCCTTCCAGATTTAATTTCATAGCGATCTACCCAATGATAATAATCTTCATTTAAGGGTGCATAACTACTTTGGGCTTTTGAAAAGATTGAAGTCCCTATTATAAGGAGTGTTGAAATGGCAAATGATCGAATGTTCATTCCACAAGATTTTCGCCCAAAATACGGCTTTTGAATCAGATACATTGAATTAAGTAAAAATTAGAGAATATTGGACTTGTTTATCTGTTTTCACGCTTTATCTTTGCAGTCCTTTAAAGTAAAAACATAAGCATTGATATGAAAAACGGCATTCATCCAGAATATAGAGAGGTGGTTTTCTGGGATACCTCAAGTGATCATAAGTTTATTTCACGTTCTACCCATGGTTCCAAAGAAATGATTACCTGGGAAGACGGTAAGGAATATCCTGTTATTAAAGTCGAAGTAAGTTCTGCTTCGCATCCATTTTTCACCGGTAAGAAATTGTTTGTTGATACCGCTGGACGTGTGGAGAAATTCAAAAATAAATATCAGAAGAAAGCGTAATACTTCTTCTTTTTAATTGAGTGAGAGAGAAAAGCCTTCGGAAACGAGGGCTTTTTTTTAACCTCAGTTTAAGTTAATGGTTAATTGTTATTCAATGTCGTTTCCTTAAGCTTCCATACCCTTTTCCTTTTGGAGAGGGCAGGGTGAGGTTTAAAAAAAAGAAAGCTTAAGGAAACGACATTGAATTGTTATTCGTTAATTGTGGGTGTGGGGTTGGCGTGTGCATGAGTAATCTCAATGAATATTAATTTAATGCTCAATCCATTTTCTGATTACATACTCCGAACTTTCAACCTTAAGACCATTAACGATTAATATTTAACGGCTAACTGAGCGCCTGCTCACAATTAATTCGCACAATACTCCAATCATTACCAATCTCCAGTTATTTTTGACGGATGAACGTTATTCTTTTTGACGACCCCGCCATTCGCATCAATCTTCTACCTTTCACTTTTACACGGCCTGTTGGTGCCATTCGTGTTGGCGTTTTAACAATTGCTGAGAAATGGGAGAGATGGTTATCGGCCACTGTTTCTTTTCGTACCGAATCTTATTTGCAACAGAAATTTAAATTCGTCAATGCAACAGACAACCTACTTATTAATGGAGCAGTTTGTCCTGATCAAAAATTAGTTGATACCCTGAAGGCACTACCGGAAGGATATTTTTTAGTGCATGGAGACATGCTCGTAGCTGCTCGCAATCCTGGTGCAGAAATGAACAAGACCAACACGGTTGAATATCCTGCTGAGATTATCATCATCAATAAGTCGTGGAAAATATTTAGAGAGAATGCCGCGCAGCTTCGAATTGATTTTAAGCTTATAACTGCTGGGAGAACATCGGCACCTATTAACGACAAGCACACCATTACTTATAATCCAGAAAATATTTTTGTTGAAGAGGGAGTTTACATTCGCGCTGCAGTATTGAACGCTGAAACCGGCCCGATCTATCTTGGAAAAAACAGCATCGTTCAGGAAGGTGCTGTTATTCGTGGAGCATTTGCGTTGGGCGAGCGTTCACACGTAAACATGGGCGCGAAAGTTCGCGGAGATGTTTCGGTGGGGCCGTATTCTAAAATTGGTGGTGAGGTAAGCAACTCAGTAATCTTTGGATATAGTAACAAAGCACA
>JBBRFY010000033.1:0-25235 GCA_038241205.1 Cytophagales bacterium | reverse complement strand
TTTGCCAAAGAAAATGGTAATCAATAGAGATAGAAATGCTGCCAGACCTGCACGGAATGAAATATATTGAAACACACCCGCTCCAGGTATGTCCATTGTGTCAAGATAGTTGAATAAGTAGTATAACATTTCTAATTATAAATTATTCATTAATCCCATCATTCGCTTTGATACTTCGCGATCATCAAATGGATGCTTCACTCCTTTTATTTCCTGATAAGTCTCATGCCCTTTTCCGGCAATGAGGATTATGTCCCTTTCTTTTGCCATCATGCAAGCCGTCTTAATTGCTTCTTCGCGATCAGCAATTACTAAAGTCTTTCGTGCTTCTGTTGGCATTACACCGGTTTGCATTTCCCTGATAATTTCCATTGCATCTTCATCACGAGGATTATCGGACGTCAACACTATTTTATCACTAAACCGACAAGCGATCGAAGCCATTAATGGACGTTTCGTTTTATCACGATTGCCGCCACATCCTACAACGGTAATGACCTGTTCATTACCTGTTCTAAACTGCGCGATGGTTTCTAAAACATTTTTTAATGCATCAGGAGTGTGTGCATAGTCAACAATGATGGTAACTTTTGCACCGGGCATTACTAATTCAAACCTACCTTCAGCACCTTTTAATGATGAGAGATGTGTCAATACTTCATCTGAATCTTCACCTAGTAAAACTGCAGCGCCATACACACCAAGTAAATTGTAGGCATTAAAATCTCCAATCATTCTAAACCACACACTCTTGGTTGCAACTTCAACTTCCAGACCTTCAATTGAGTTGGTTATAATTTTACCTTTAAAGTCTACCATCTTTTTTAGCCCGAAGGTGTACTTGGTAGCCTTTGTGTTTTGCATCATCACCATGCCGCGTTTATCATCCGCATTCACTAATGCAAAAGAATCACTCTTCAATTCGTCAAAAAATTTCTTCTTTGCCTTAATGTAATTCTCAAATGTTTTATGATAGTCAAGATGATCGTGTGTGATGTTCGTAAAGACACCCCCGACAAAGCTTAACCCTGCAATACGATCTTGATCAATAGCATGTGAGCTTACTTCCATAAACACAAATTGACATCCGCTGTCTAACATGCATTTTAACAATTCATTTAGTTGAATTGGATCAGGCGTTGTATGTGTTGATGGGATAACACGATCAACAATTCTGTTTTCAACAGTGGATATTAAGCCTACCCGATAGCTTAACGTACTAAACAGTTGATACAATAAAGTTGCTGTCGTTGTTTTTCCGTTCGTTCCGGTTACACCCACAAGCTTGAGTTGTTCTGAAGGGTTGCCGAAAAAATTAGCAGCGATAATGCCAAGTGCATGCGCGCTGTTCTTAACCGTTACGTACGAAATATTTTCATTGATGCTCTCAGGCAATGTCTCGCACACAATGGCAGAGGCACCAAATTCAATTGCTTTGCTAATATACTCATGCCCATCAGACTGAGTTCCTCTCACCGCGACAAATAAAAATCCACTCTGAACTTTCCGAGAGTCAAAGCAAATACCTTTAACCTCCATGCCCATATTGCCATAGCCAGAGGTAAGGGAAACTTTGTACAATATGTCTTTTAGTTCAAACACGTGTTTCGTTATCCGTTATTTGTTAATCGTCTCGCGCAAATCATAAATCTCAAATCAAAAAATTTAAATATCGTTTTCACCCTAATCGTAAATAAATGCGATCACCTTTCGTCATGCGTGCACCAGCCGTGAGCGATTGTTGCGTCACCCTACCTTTGCCTTCATACGAAACGCGCAAACCCGATTTCTCTAATAAATAAATTGCATCTCTAAAAGTCATACCCGATACGTTGGGTACAACATTTTTGGCAACAGTTCCTTTTTTCCAGTCAACACCAGAACCACTGCGTGAAGAACGAACCCATTCTTCTTCGGTTTGAGAATGACTTGATATTCCCAACGCATTGCATAACATGGTTAACTCCTGTTGATTACCTCCACGGATTACAGGCAACGTTTCTAAATTGGCAAACTTCTTTACATCCATCGGTTGATGGAGGTTAATATCGCGTGCATAAATGTTATCGGCTATTTCTTTAAATACTGGCGCAGCAACATTGCTACCATATTGATACCAACCACGCGGATTCTTAATCAAAACCATTGCACTGTATTTTGGTGCATGTGCAGGAAAATACCCTACGAAAGAAGTAATGTATTTTTTGGTGTATCGTCCGTTCTCTAATATTTGCGCTGTACCTGTTTTCCCTGCAATGCGATAATGTGTGCCTTTAATATTTTTTGCCGTTCCATTTTCAACAACGCCTTCTAATAAGAGTTTGAGTTTATCAAGGGTTTTGCTTGAGCAGATTTTTGAATTGATCACTTCTGTATCAAATATTTCTTCGTCTTCATCTGCCTTCTTTATGGATTTAATAAAAACAGGTTTGATCATTTTACCATTGTTGGCAACAGCATTATAAAGAGCAAGTGTGTGTAATGGAGAAATTTCAAGTCCATATCCGTACGCCATCCACGGTAAACTAATACCGCTCCATCCTTTATCTCCTGGTCGTTTTATTTTCGGATTGAGTTCACCCTGTATTTGAATACCCAGAGGCTGCGATAATTTTAATCGATCTATATGATCGATGAATTTTTGTGGATGTAATCCGAAATTTTTGTCAGCCAATTTTGCCATGGCCACATTCGAAGAGTGTTCGAATGCTTGTTGAACTGAAACCTTTCCTAAACCATTCTCTTCGTGATCGCGAACTTTCTTGTTGTAAAATGTAAACTCGCCATTACCTGTATCAACGCTGTCTGATAATTCCATGTTGGTGTCTTCCAACAATGCAATCATGGTAACAAGTTTGAATGTTGAACCCGGTTCGAAAAGTGCACCCGTAACGAAATTAAATTTTTCATGAAAATTTCCATGACCATCGCTACTCAAATTCGAGATGGCCTTTATGGCACCCGTTGCAACTTCCATCACAACCACCAATCCATCATCGGCATTGTGTTGTGACATCGCTTTATACAAAGCAGTTTCAGCAACATCCTGAAGGTTAATATCCAATGTGGTTTGAAGATCAAGACCATTAATTGCTTTTACATTGTTAGCATCGAAGATTGGCTTCCAAACACCGCCTGCTATTTTCTGATAGTAAGCATAACCATCCTGACCGCCCAACTCTTTATTAAAACTATATTCAATACCCGCGCCTTTGTCGTTTTCATTTACAAACCCAATTGTTCTTCTGCTTAAATTAGAAAAAGGACGATAGCGCACGTCCATCTTTTCGAATATCGCTCCACCTCTCAATCTACCTTCCCGAAAAATGGGCCACTCCATCATGATTTTTTTATCCTGATAATCAATCTGCTTGCGACTTAAAATAGTGTACTGCTTACCGGATGCACGGGCATCAATCATCATGTGCCTGTAATCAGTTTGAGATTTATCTTTAAAAAAACGAGCAAGTTGATAAGCTAATGAATCTACCCCTTTCTTAAATATTGCATCTTTTGGAAGTGTGGCATCGAAAGCGATTTTATAAAATGGCAATGATGTGGCAAGAAGACTTCCATTATCTGAATAAATATTACCGCGTGTTGCCTTCACCCGTTTGTTATCGAATGAAATACGCGCGCCCATTTCGGCCCATTTTTTTCCTTGAACAAAATGAATGTGGCCAGTTTTTGCAACAACGGCAATAGCAAAGAGCACTACAAAAAGAAATGCAATACGAACTCGTAGTAATATCGATTTCTTAATATTCACCTTTCTCTACTGCAATTTTATAGGGTGGTGTTAAACTTTCTTTTAAACCAAGTGCCTTTACTTTTCTGGCAACTTCAGATTGTTTGCTCGCAAACATTAAATCAGACTTTAGTGTAGTGTAATCGGCACGTAAATCTTCTACCTCTGCATGAATCGAATTAATTTTTCTTACCGTTTTCTCTGCATAATGTGTGTTACTTATATAGAGTAAGCCCAACAACATGGCAAATAGAATTTTTGGCAAGTGCTGCGTAGGAAATCCTTCCTCGAAATAACTTTCAAGTTTTAAGCTTTTCTCAATACCAGAAAAAAAGCCAGGGCTAGAAGAATTGCCTTTATTCTTTATGGAATTGATTTTGAACTTGTTCTCAGACGACTTTTCGTTGACCGTTGAACGTTGTTCGTTGGTGGCTCGATCGATTATCTTTTCCATTACCTTTTGTTTCTTTTCGATATTTTTAACTTCGAACATTAACTTTTAACTATTACCTTTTCTGCAATCCTTAACTTGGCACTGCGTGCTCTTTTGTTTTCTGCTACCTCTTCTTCCGAAGCTTCAATCGGTTTGCGAGTGATGGCTTCGAACGGTTTGATTTGGTTTCCAAAAAAATCTTTGTCCACCTCACCAAATACTTTTCCCTTGTTGATGTAGTTCTTCACCATTCTGTCTTCCAGAGAGTGATACGACATCACCACTAATCTTCCTCCTGTATCTAACACTTCGCCACATTGGTGCAAAAAATTTTCAAGTGCCTTCATCTCTTGGTTAACCTCGATTCGAAGTGCTTGAAACACCTGGGCGAAATATTTATTCTCCTTGCCGCGCGGAGTAATCGGCTGGAGTATGCTCTTTAAATCTTCAGTGCGTTCAATACTTTTATTTACTCGCTGTTGTGTTATTAAACGAGCTGCAGTTTTGGCATTTTTTAATTCACCATACATGCCAAAGAGTTTATGCAACTCGGCCTCACTATACTCATTCAATACCTTTGCTGCCGTAAGCGAAATGTTTTTATCCATTCGCATGTCCAACGGTCCATCAAATCGAGTTGAAAATCCGCGCTCGGGTGAATCGATCTGATGTGATGAAACACCAAGATCAGCCAATACACCATTCACTTTCGTTACGCCACTTAACTTCAAATACTTTTTCATGTACATGAAATTGGCCTGACAAAATGTAAAAGAACGACTTGAAATATTTTCAGCTTCTCGCTTAGCATCTTCATCTTGATCGAAAGAAATCAAACGACCATCTTTCAAATGCTCAAGAATTTTTAAACTATGACCACCTCCTCCAAAAGTCACATCTACATAGATGCCTTCTGACTTGATCTGCAGTGCGTCCATGCACTCTTTCAACATAACGGGTTGATGGTATATTGGCTTCATGCTACATGCTTCAAGCTACAGGTCGTTCTCAACTCGCTCGCAGTTTTTCAACAAACTTCGAGAGCATCATTTGCTCCTTTCTTACCATTCCCAATAAATCCGCAATCACCTCATCATCTACCCACCTTCTTCTTTGCACTATTAATATATGCGTTTCTAATTCGAAAAATGATCCCTGTGCTATCTCCGCATACCTCACATATTCCTTAACACTTCTCTTTGCACTTCCTTCAGCAACATTCGCAGGAATTGAAATAGCGCTTCTGGTCATTTGCGATTTCATTCCATACTTCTCTTCTTGCGGAAGAATTGGGATGATGTCATATACCTTACTCACTATGTCCATTCCTTAGTTGCCAGATAAGAAGTTTCTTAAAATCCCTCATAATGTGTATGCTGTGCAGCTTGAAGCCTGAAGCTTGTAGCCTGCAGCCAAATATTTTACCTGACCAAAAAAAGACGACCATTGCTGGTTAAGGCAGCGATCACTCATTCAAATACTTTTCAGCCAGCTTCGACAATTCACCCGGATCATTGATCTGGTGTTTCTCATAAATCGATGGATTCCAAAGCTCTACTTTACTACCCAAACCCACCAAGATTGCATCCTTATCGATTTGCGCAAAAGCCAGCATGTTTTTCGGAATTAACAAACGGCCATTGCTGTCCAACTCTACCGTAACTACTCCCGACAAAAAGTTTCGCTGAAGCTTGCGATACTCCTCGTTGAACTCACTTAAACTGGAAATTTTTGAGAAAACCTTTTTGAACTCCACCATCGGGTAAATTATAAGGCATTGCTCGAAGCCCCTGCGGATGACTAGCTCATTGCCATCACCTTCAGGTAACTGCGCTTTTATCCTAGAAGGCAGAACTAATCTGCCTTTGGCATCGAGCTTACTCTCATATTCACTGGTGAAGAAAGTCATAGACGTAGTGGTTGTCTTTTCCCCTAAAACAAACTTAGTTAGAATCTTCCACTTTACACCACTTTAACCCACTTTTTTACACTTTAAGTCAATAACTGGCCAAAAAGGACTTTGAAAACACTTTTTGGATAATTTTTAGTTGTTTTTACGAGTCTAGATTGCCAATATTTGGATTCACTTCAGAGGTTTTGCTTCGTTATTAAACGGTATTGGAATTTTTCAATTGGTTCTCACCGACTGAATGCGGTGGGTGATTGTGGGGGGATATTTTGATTGCAGCTAAATTGATCCTGCCTTTCCTAGCGCGGAAGTTTCTTCCGTGCTCTCTTAAAATTTCGTTCAAGGTAGAATTCCTGAATGGAAGCCATGCCTACCGGCAGGCAGGTTACTTCCATAAAACAAACTTCAATTGTAAATAATCGTAGCTTAAAACCATCCTTTAAAAAGACTTCACTGGAACTAAGTTCCAGGCAAAAAATTCTTCATCTTATTACGATTGCTTTGGCGAACGAAAGAAACTTTCGCCCGAGAATATCATATCCGCGCCAGCTGGGGGTTCTCACCGACTGAATGCGGTGGGTGATTGTGGGGAATCTATTCGATTGCAGCTAAATTCAGTTTTCCCAAAAGGTGTTGTGTGTTATAATTCACTAATTACTTCTTCTCTTTCTTCTTTTGTTTCCTGAAATAACCACGAAGCAAAAAATTGTGTTGCAGTGCTTCCATGTTTTCATCCAACTTTACTGAAGCAGCCTCCGTATTTTTTAAAGTAGATTTAAGTTTATTCGCAAAAGCAGTATCTGCAAGCAAAACGCCAACTGCATTGTCGTTATTATTCATTTTTGCAGTTACCGCTTGCAGATCATGCGCCATAAGTTTTGTATCTGCAGTTACTTTTCCAATGTTTGTTAATGCGTTTTCGAATGTTGAAACGTAAGCGGTATCGGATAATAGTTTGTTTACCAATCCATCACCCTTGTTAATTTGTCGCATAGCAACGCTTAGCTCAGCAGTAGCTGCATTCGTATTAGCACCTGCTGATTTTAAAGATTGAACGGCCGACCGGAGATCGCTGGAAATTGGGCCTTCATGAAGTAACTCTCCTAATAGACCTTCTCCTTTATTTAAACGAGCACTAATCAATTTCAAATCATCTGTTATAGATCGGGTATTCGTGCCCACGTCTTTCGCCAAATTAAATAGCTCCTGTGTATCAGTTGGCGAATAAGAATTGATAATAGCTCCATTTTCTATAACGGCTTGCTCGCTGCCGGGGCGAATGACTACGATTTTATTCCCAATTAAACCATCAGAACCAATATATGCGGTAGCGTCTTTTTTTATAAACTCATTTTGTTTGTCTTTGAGAGAAAGCTCTACGCTTACTTTTCCTTCTGATATAATTTGTACTTTTTTAACTGTACCTATTTTAACACCCGATAACCAAACGTTATCTCCTTCTTTCAACCCTTCAACATTCTTAAAGACTGCAGAAACTGAAAAAGTTTTATTGAAATAATTATTTTGATTTCCTAAATAAAAAATTGCGCCTAGAAAAATAATGATAGCGCCAAGCACAAAGGCACCAAGTTTAATATTTTGTTTGTATTCAGTCTGGCTCATAGGTTTAAAATTTTAATAGTTAAAAAAGGCTGCCAACTCATTATCTGGCTTTGTCTTAAGTTCATCGAATGTTCCTTCCATTTTATTTTTGCCACCAAATAATGCAATAACTCGGTCGGAAGTAGCACGAGCACTACTAATGTCGTGCGTTATTATAATAGAGGAAGTATTGTGTTTGTCACGCATTTCTAAAATGAGTTCATTAATCTCTGCTGATGTTATTGGATCTAAACCTGCTGTCGGCTCATCATACAACATAATTTTTGGCTTGAGAATAAGCGTGCGTGCAATGCCAATCCGCTTCTTCATTCCACCCGATAGTTCGGCTGGCATTTTATTGATGGAGCTTTCCAGCCCCACTTCGCGTAGAGAATTGATCACACGTTCATCTAGGGTTGCTTTATCAAAAATTCTAAGATTTCGTTTCAAAGGAAATTCCAAGTTCTCACGAATGGTCATAGAATCATAAAGTGCACTACCTTGAAATGAAAAACCTACCTGCAATCGGTACTCATTTAATTCGTCCGTTGATAAGTGCGGAACATCATATCCCAATACATGTATCTCACCTTCATCTGGTGTAAGTAATCCAACCATACACTTTATCAATACCGATTTCCCCGAACCTGATTTTCCTAGGATAACCAAATTCTCACGCTCGTATAAATCAAGATTAACATCTTCCAGCACCACTTGCTCACCAAAACGTTTTGCAACATGCCGAAGCTCGGCAACCTTTTTTTGTGCAGTCGATGGCTTGTCGATTTTATTTTCCACTATTTTATCTTCCATTATCGAATAAGATTTAAAAATTGAAGCATAATAAGATCGATAACAAAAATAAAAACCATTGACACAACTACGGCAGTATTGGCTGCTTTCCCTACACCCGTTGTTCCTGCTTCTGAGTAATAACCAGCGTAGCATCCAATTGTGCCGATTGCAAATCCAAACAATGCAGATTTAATAAGGGACGAAAAAACATCCAGATAGGTAATTACCGAAGACACTTCGTTAATAAAGAGTAAGAACCCGGTGTTGTTAAAGGAGTGCACCATCACAAGAGATCCAAGAAGTGCTACTGTGTCAGAATAAATAACGAGAATAGGCAGCATTATAGTAGTGGCAACTATTCGTGTTACGATGAGATAGGAAAATGGACGAGTACCTGAAACTTCCATTGCATCAATCTGCTCCGTTACTTTCATGCTTCCCAATTCTGCCCCAATATTAGAAGCCAACTTTCCAGCGCAGATAAGTCCTGTAATAAGTGGGCCAAGCGATCGAACTATTGCCTGAGACACAAGAGAGGGAAGCCAAGATTCTGCACCAAAAGATGCTAGCGAAGGCTGCGACTGTTTCGTAAATACTATTCCCGCAAGAAAAGAAGTGAATGTTATAAGTAAAACAGATTTATATCCTATAGAATAAAATTGACTTAATATTTCTTTTCCTTCAAAAGGTGGTTTGAATAACTCCCTAAAAAAATTTCCTATAAATCGGATGATCAAGGCTACCTTAAAAAAAACTTGCTTAAACTTCATCTCCTTAATTTATTTGTTGTGCGTAAAGAAATTTCGTGCCAGCAAAACAAATTAACTTTCGTGCAGTTAATCGAATAAATTGATTTAAATATGGAAGTGTGGGGAAAAGTATGGGTACGTTAATCTACACTTCAGAACGAGTAAACGCTTATGCCTACTGTTGACATGTTAAAATGCCTAGCATAAATTTTGAACACACAATCTAATCTATGCGGATCTTCCTCCTTTTCATTTTCTTTTTTATTTTCATTACCGTTACATTGTTTGCACAGTCTGGCGATAAAACGAAAATTTCAATAGAAAAAAATAAACTCGTTATTTTAAAAGATACATCCTTTGTAACACGTAACGACACAACCCTGTACCTAACGCAAAAACAGAGCGAACAAATTAAAATAAAAGAAAATCCGATTTCGAAGTCAGACCAATTTTATGATACGTTAAAAAGCCGCGCCTCTCAAACTAAAATTACAGATGGACTAGCCGATTTAATTTTAAAGAAAAAGGGAAGAAAAACGAAAGTTAATAATGCAATAGAAAAAAGTGAGAATATATTTAAGGAATACGAAGGATATACGATTGAAAACATTTCATTTAAGGCTGTCGATTTATTAGAAGGCTCCGTTATTGACACGCTTGAAACGGCTACCACCAAATTCGGAAAATTTATAAATAAGGTTCATCGAGATACACGAGGGTTCATTATTAAGAAAAATCTTCTATTTCATTCCGGAGATAAAGTAGATCCTTTTCAGCTTGCGGATAACGAACGGATTTTACGTCAGTTTAGAACGCTGCGAGATGCGCGCATATTATTACGGGTAAGCGATGAAAAAAACAAAATTGTTGACATTGTTGTAGTTACTCAGGATGTAGCCTCCATTGGTGTTACCGGTGATTATAGTTCATTAAATAAGTTTCGTCTTGATGTTTATGATATCAATTTTATGGGCTTGGCGAAACAATTTCAACTTTCGTATTATAGAAATAGTAATGAAAATCCACACAATGGTTTTGGAATTACCATTCGAGATCCTAACGTACTAAGCACGTTTATTCAAACTGAAATTCAATACGTATACAGCTATGCTCGAACCCAAACCAGAATATCCCTGGCGCGCGATTTTTTTACGCCCGAAATTAAGTATGCAGGAGGTGTTGACCTGTATACAACCGCTGAAAAATATTATTTCGAAGATACAGATACACTAGTAATGCCGTACAATGAAAATAATGCTGATGTGTGGCTTGGCCGATCGTTTCAATTCAACAGGCGTTCCAACCTTATTACTTCATTTAGGGTAAATGCGCGTGATTTTTTTCAAAAGCCTTTTGTCTCTGCAGATTCAAATTCCTTTTTCTTCGATCGAACACTTTTTCTTGGAAGTCTAACTTTATTAAGACGAAATTATTTAAAGAGTGCGTTGATTCGTGGCTTTGGAAGAACGGAAGATGTACCTATTGGAGGTCTCGTGACAATCTTAATCGGTCAGGAAGTAAACGAATTCTATGACCGAAATTATTTTGAAATTAGGAGCAATGGCGGAAAATATTTTCCGAAATATGGATACTTCAGTGGCGGAATTACCTTAGGCACTTTTATTAAAAAAGGAAATACAGAAGACGGAATTTTTACGGCCAACATATCATACTTCAGCGATCTGTTTAAAATAAAGCGAATTCAATCAAGGCAGTTTGTGAACATGAGTTATACCAAAGGAATAAACAGAGTGTTGGATAAAACCATTGGATTGGAAGGGAAATGGTTAGATTCTAACTCCTTGCCGCCATTCGGATCAGAGCGATTCATCTTTGGCGCTGAAAACGTTTACTTTATGCCGTGGTACACCTATGGATTTCGTTTTGCATTTTATCATAATGTAAATGTTAATGTGTTAACGGATCAGGAGCGTTTATTTCGAAAGAAACATTTCTTCACATCGATAGGTGTTGGAATAAGAATGCTGAATGAGAACCTCGTATTTCCGACCTTTACATTAGACTTTACCTATTTTGTTGGCAACAGAATTTATTCGTCTGATTTTAAAATTACCTTTAGCACACAGCTTAAAAAACTTTTTGGAAACGATCAGGTTTTCAAGCCGATGGTTTCTGGATTTAAATAAAAAAAATGTTCATTTAAGAATAATACTTTAAACAACCGTTGTGTAGAGAATAATCAACACGTATCTTGATGAAATTCCTCAAATAGATAACTTGAGTGTAAAGCTAAGCGTGTATTCATTCAATTTTATTGGTAAGGTTTTTAACCATATTCAATGAATTCAATGAGTCATGGAAGAAAAAAAGATTTTGATAGTGGACGATGAGAGAGACTTTGGCATGCTGATGACAAATTTCTTTTCGACAAAAAAATGTAAGGTATTTATTGCTAACTCAATTGCAGAAGGTTTGATGATTCTAGAGAAAGAAAGACCCGATTATCTTTTTCTGGACAATAACCTTCCTGACGGCTTGGGTTGGGGGAAGACTGAATTTATTTTAAAGCACTACCCTAAAACACAACTTCATCTTATAAGCGTATTAGATGTTCCTAAAACATCTGCCACATCATTTAGCATTCTTTACAAGCCCACTCTTACCGAAGAATTGCCGAAGCTTTTTGGATGGTAAATCTTTCAAAGTTATCCGTATTCTAAATGATTATTTTTACTACGCCTTAATCCTATGAAAATAGACACTACCTCAATTGACGAATTACTGTCTCCTATTAAATCATACTTTCAACAAGAAATCACCCATAAAGATGTTCAGAACAAGCCTCCATTGCGTTCTGAACTTTTTAGTACTGAACAAATGGAGTTACATGCGCAACATCTTGCGTCCATTCATTCTATAAGTTATGAGCACTCAACTGAAAAATTATTAAAGCGCCTAGCGGATAATGAAACGATTTTATATAATGTTAATGAGTTGCTTCAGCAAGGTATTAAAGAAAAAAAACCAATCAGTCCGGCAGGTGAGTGGCTTCTTGATAATTTCTATTTAATTGAAGAAGAGGTTCGAATTGGTAAACGCTATTTACCCAAAGGGTACAGCAAAGGTCTGCCGAAATTAAACACCGGTGCGCTTGCCGGATTCCCTCGTGTGTATGACATCGCCATCGAAATTATTTCCCACAACGATGGTCATGTAAATATGTACACCCTTAGCAATTTCATTATTGCGTATCAAAAAATAAATCACCTCACTATTGGAGAATTGTGGGCTGTCCCCATTATGATTCGCTTAGCGTTGCTTGAAAATTTGAGTCGCATGGCAGCACGTATCGCGCTCGACCGAACGGACACTGAGTTGGCGCATCAATGGGCAACTAAAATATTGGAAACAGTTGCTAAAACCCCGAAGAATCTCGTATTAGTTATAGCAGACCTGGCGCGATCAAACCAACCACTAGGTAGCGCTTTCGTGGCAGAATTTTCACGTAAGTTAAAATGGAAAGGTGCAGAACTTACGTTACCCCTTAGTTGGGTTGAACAAAATTTAGCCAGCAGCGGGCGCACCATTAGTTCAATGGTGTTGGAAGAAAATCAAAAGCAGGCAGCAGACCAGGTGTCGGTAAGCAATAGTATAAACAGTTTGCGTTATCAGTCTAAAATGGATTGGCGCGAATTTGTTGAAGAAATGAGTGTTGTGGAACAAACACTTCGAAAGGATTTGAAAGGAATCTATCCAAAAATGGATTTCTATACCCGCGATCATTATCGCCATCGAGTTGAAAGAATAGCAAAGGCGAGTCCTTTATCAGAAAATCAGGTGGCGCAAATTGCCATTGACCTTGCCCATGAACATTTTTTAAAAGATAAATTAGATGAGCGTAAATCACATGTTGGGTATTACCTATGCGGACGCGGTATAAAACTCACTGAAAAAAAAGCGGGCTTGCGATTATCCTATGTTCGATCTATAAAGGAAGGATTAACAAATTTAGCCGGCTCGTTCTATGTCATGGCTATTTTGTTTTTAACGATTGTTATCGGTGGCGCTATGATCATCGAAGCGTTTTCGAATACCTTGCCCATTGGCTGGCTTCTTTCCGTAGCATTCTTTTCTATTATAGCAGCTAGTCAGTTAGCAATATCGCTTAGCAACTGGTGGGCAACCATATGGATAAAACCGAGTCCGTTACCGAAACTTGATTTCTCCACTGGCATTCCAAATCAATTTCGATCGATGGTGGTGGTGCCAACATTGGTTGCTAGCACGATTCAAATTGAAAAGTTGATCGAAGATTTAGAAGTTCGGTATCTCGCCAATCCTGATCCTAACCTTTTGTTTGCATTGCTCACCGATTTTAAAGATGCTCCTTCGGAGGTGATGCCAGCAGATGATGAACTTGTGTCGTTCGTTCAAATGAAAATAGAAGAACTGAATAAGCGATATTCAAAAGAACATAACTCAACCTTTATGCTTTTCCATCGGCCACGAAGATGGAATGGCGTAAATAAAGTTTGGATGGGGTATGAACGCAAGCGTGGAAAACTCTCCGAACTAAATCAACTTCTTCGCGGAAATTCAAATGATCGGTTCTCAGTTATTGTTGGAGACGAACGAATATATTCAACTGTTAAATATGTAATTACCCTCGATACTGACACGCAACTTCCAAGAGATGCCGGTTGGAAGTTAGTAGGATTAATGGCGCATCCGCTTAATCATCCTTTATATAATGAGAAAAAAAGAAGAGTTGTAGAAGGTTACGGTATTATACAACCTCGCATTGCTGTCAGTTTGCATGGAGCAACTCGATCGGGCTATACGCGTCTTCATGAAAATGATTCGGGTATAGATCCATACACGCGTGTAACGTCTGATGTATATCAGGATGTACTAGGCGAAGGATCGTTTATTGGAAAAGGTATTTATGATGTTGACGCTTTTGAAACCGCATTACGCAATCGCTTTCCAGAAAATAAAATTTTGAGTCACGACTTGTTGGAAGGATCGTATGTTCGATGTGGATTTGCCAGTGATGTTCAACTGTATGAAGAGTATCCCTCCCGATACAGTATGGATATCAGCAGACGGCACCGCTGGATTAGAGGCGATTGGCAAATTGCCAATTGGTTTTTACCCTTTGTGCCCGGTCCAAACCTAAAATTGAAGAAGAATTCTATATCCGCCTTATCGCGGTGGAAAATCTTTGACAATCTGAGACGAAGTATCGTACCCATCGCCCTCACTTTCTTACTAATTGCTGGATGGACTTTTCTACCATCACCGTGGTTCTGGACAATTGCAGTTATGCTTATTGTTCTTCTTCCATCGATTATCACGTCTATTTGGAACGTAATGTTTAAGCCCAAGGAATTGGCGTTTACCCAGCATATCAATAATGCAATGGGCAATACATCGAAAAGCATTTTACAGTCATTGTTTACGTTAATATGCTTGCCGTATGAGGCCATGGTTAGTGCTGATGCAATTTTCCGAACGCTGTGGCGGATGTACATTAGCCGCAAGAAATTACTGGAGTGGAATCCTTCCGGGTTTGTTCAAAAACAAAACGAAAATGTCTTTGCTGTTTATCGCACCATGTGGTTTGCTCCACTCCTATCAATTGCCTTGCTGATTTTTTTATACTGGCAACAATCCAATTCTATTTTTATAGCAGCACCTATCCTTGTGGCATGGATACTTTCACCTTTTATTGTAAGTAAGTTGAGTGAGCCTCTTCACGCCACGAAAACAATATTAAAAGAAGATCAAAAAGAGTATCTAAGATCATTGGCAAGAAAAACGTGGTCGTTCTTCGAGAAATTTGTAACAGAAGAAGACAATTGGTTGCCTCCAGATAATTTTCAACAATATCCCATTCCCGTTTTGGCGCATCGTACTTCTCCAACCAATATTGGCGTTTCACTTTTAGCAAACTTAACAGCGCTAGATTTTGGATACATTACAACGACTCAACTTCTTAAGCGCACCGAAAATACCTTTGCTACACTCGAAAAACTAGAGCGACATAGAGGACACTTTTTTAATTGGTATGATACACAAACGCTACAGATACTTCGGCCAAGTTACATCTCTACTGTTGACAGTGGTAACATGGCAGGCCATTTATTGACGCTGCGACAGGGATTGCTGGCATTGTCTAATCAGAAAATTATAGGCGCATCTTTCTTGCAAGGATTAAAAGACACGCTGCGATTGGCTCTTGATAGCATTCCTAAAGAAGATTCACACATTCGACCTTACCTTCAAAAATTATATAATGAAGAATTCGCTGGCCATCACTCTCTAATTAAATTCAAAGACTATTTAACAACGCTGTTATCTGAATATCGAAAGCATAACGAAACACATTCTTTTGATTCAACAAGTTATGAAAAGAGCGAATGGATATTAGCATTCGAAAATCATCTTGAATTGGTAACGCAAGAAATAATTTTTTCTGCGCCATGGTTAATTGATCCTGCTATTCCAGAAAAATTTAAAGACTGGAAATTATTTTCTGACGTCCCTTCACTTAGTGAACTATCAAGAATGGACAGAAAGATGATCGAGGAATTTACGCACTACTCCAGCCTTGAAAATTCCGGCACTGAAACAAATTGGCTTTTACAAATCGAGGAAAATATTCGTGAGGCAAGCAAACGCGCACGCGAACGAATTAGCATGTTACAAAAATTGGCATTCCAATGTTTAGAATTTGCCAATCTGGAATATCAATTTCTCTATGACAGATCACAACGTTTACTTGCCATTGGCTATAATGTGGATGAAAACTTACGCGATAATAGTTTCTACGATCTGTTGGCATCTGAAGCTCGACTCAGTTCGTTTGTCGCAATTGCGCAAGGTAAACTTCCACAAGAAAGTTGGTTTGCACTAGGCAGACGGTTGACAATGGCAGGCAATACGCCTGTGCTTCTTTCATGGAGCGGCTCAATGTTTGAATATTTAATGCCGCTATTGGTAATGCCTACCTATGAAAATACATTGTTGGATGAAATGTGTATCGGCACAATAAAGAAACAAATAGAATACGGAGATGAACAAAGTGTGCCATGGGGAATTTCTGAATCGTGTTACAACGTAGTGGATGCTCATCTTACCTATCAGTATCGTGCGTTTGGAATTCCAGGACTTGGATTTAAAAGAGGCCTTGGTCAAGATCTCGTTATTGCTCCCTATGCAACGGTTATGGCGTTGATGGTCGATCCACTTGCTGCATATTCCAATCTTCAACGAATGAAAGCAAAAGGCTTCGAAGGTAAATATGGATTTTATGAAGCGATTGATTATACCCCTGTTCGATTGTCACGCGGGCAACCTTTTGCAGTTATCCAAACCTTTATGGCGCACCATCAAGGAATGAGTCTTCTTTCACTATCATACTTACTGCTTGATAAGCCAATGCAAAAACGTTTTGAAGCAGATACTCAATTTCAGACAGCGCTATTATTGTTGCAAGAACAGGTGCCGAAGTCAACCGGATTTTATTCAAGCTCAGAGGCTGAAAATGCTCCGCGCATAATTCCGACAGCGGAAATTAGAGTTATACAAACTGCTCATACTCCCATTCCCGAAATTCAATTACTATCCAACGGTCGATATCATGTAATGATCACCAATGCAGGAGGGGGATATAGTCGGTGGAAAGATATTGCTATTACTCGCTGGCGAGAAGATAGTACATGTGATGATTGGGGAACATTTTGTTTTATCCGCGATATAAATAAAAATGAAAGTTGGTCAACAACACATCAACCTACCTTAAGAGAAACTGCTCGTTATGAAACCATCTTCTCGCAAGATCGAGCGGAGTTTAGAAGACGTGATGATGAAATTGAATCCTATAGTACTATCATCGTTTCACCGGAAGATGATGTTGAAGTGAGACGTTTGCACCTTAGCAATTATTCTAGAACCACACGGAATTTAGAAATCACTAGCTACGGTGAAATTGTATTGGCCTCCCCCGCAGCTGACGATTCTCATCCAGCATTTAGCAATCTGTTTGTACAAACCGAAATACATGCGCATCAACACGCCATTATTTGCACCAGAAGGCCACGTTCAAAAGATGAAACGCCACCGTGGATGTTTCATCTCATGAAAGTGAATAATGCTGACAAAACAGAAGTAACGTATGAAACAGATCGAAATAAATTTATCGGTCGTGGAAATACTATTCATACCCCACAGGTAATCTTTGATGATGAATCGCTCACTGGTTCTGAAGGATCAGTTTTAGATCCAATTGTTTCCATTCAACATAAAATAAAACTGGAGCCAGGTGAATCTGTAACGATTGATATGGTTACCGGCATATCCGATACGCGTAAAGGCAATCAAAGTCTCATTGATAAATATCAAGATCGCCATTTGCGCGATCGCGCCTTTGAATTATCGTTAACACACAGTCAGGTTTCATTGCGACAACTAAGCGCCACCGAATCGGATGTGCAATTATTTGGAAAACTTGCAAGCTCCATTCTTTATCTTAATCCAACGTTTCGGGCACCTGCAAACATTCTTATAAAAAATCAACGTGGCCAATCTGCGCTTTGGAGTTATTCTATTTCGGGCGACTTGCCGATTATATTGGTGCATGTGTCTGATAGTAATAACATAACGCTTGTTAAACAACTTATTAAAGCACAAGCGTATTGGCAGAGTAAAGGTCTTGCAGTCGATCTCGTTATTCTAAATGAGGATCAGACTGGATATCGCCAGGTATTGCAAGAACAAATTCAAAATCTTATAGCCAGTACAAATATTAATACATCAGATAAGCAAGGGAAAATTGTGGTGAGGCAAGCAGATCAAGTTCCTGCGGAAGACCTTATTTTACTTCAAACAGTTTCACGCATTATTGTTTCAGATGCAAAAGGTGCATTAGTAGATCAGGTAAATAAAGGAACTTTTGAAAAGCCAATCGTCCAAAAATTAACACCTTCTAAATTTCATTCTGCTAACACCCAAAAAGCAGTTGCTCAAAAAGAGCTTCAATTTCACAACGGACTGGGTGGATTTTCTCCTGACGGAAAAGAATATGTCATTACAACAAAAGAAAATAAACGAACGCCACTTCCGTGGTCAAATGTTATTGCCAACCCCCATTTCGGAACGATTGTAACAGAAAGCGGATCATCTTACACCTGGTTTGAAAATGCGCATGAGTTCAGACTAACGCCATGGAAGAACGATCCTGTTTCTGATGCTTGTGGTGAAGCCTTTTACATTCGTGATGAAGAAACTGGATATTATTGGTCGCCAATGGCATTACCTTCTTCAGGGCAATCACCGTATGTAACACGTCATGGCTTTGGCTATAGTGTTTTTGAACACAGCGAAGATGGCATTCGCACAGAGGCGTGTATCTATACCGATATAGAAGCTCCTATTAAATTTATTGTCATTACGGTTCGCAACCAATCTGATCGCTCGAGAAAACTTTCCGCAACCGGCTATGTCGAATGGATATTGGGAAGTATTGCTTCAAAATCGGTTTTGCATGTTGTTACCGAACTTGATCCAACCTGTGGTGCAATGACTGCAAAAAATGTTTTCAATCCCGAGTTTCAAAATTGCGTAACGTTTTTTGATGTCGATGATCCAAACTTTTTTTATAGTTGTGATCGCACAGAATTCATTGGTAGAAATGGAACGTTGCAGCATCCAGAAGCGATGAAAAACGCAAAACTTTCTAACAAGACGGGTGCCGGTATGGATGCCTGTGCTGCAATTCAAATACCTTTTGAATTGGAGAATGGTCAAGAACGAAAGTTGATTTTTAAAATCGGAGCCGGAAAAAATTTACACGAAGCGGTTGAAGTGGTGAAGCGTTTTCAGGGAAGTCAAGCTGCCGCGAAATCATTACACAACGTAAATGCATTCTGGGCAAAGACATTAGGAAGTGTACAAGTGGAAACACCTGATCCATCAATCAATTTATTATCAAATGGTTGGTTGCTGTATCAGGTATTGTCGTGCAGAGTTTGGGGGCGTAGCGGATTTTATCAATCTGGTGGAGCGTTTGGATTCCGTGATCAGCTTCAAGATGTTATGGCGCTTACCCATACAGCACCAAACATAACGCGAAAGCAAATAGTACTGGCTGCTTCCCGACAATTTGTTGAAGGAGATGTTCAGCACTGGTGGCATCCACCTCTTGGACGTGGCGTGCGCACGTTGTGCTCAGACGATTTTTTATGGCTACCCTTTGTTACCAGTAGATACATTACCTTAACCGATGATACCAGTGTGCTGGATGAGTCGATTCCTTATCTGCAAGGAAGAAAATTAAATATAGATGAAGAGTCGTATTATGATCTTCCGATTATATCTGATAAACATGCCACACTTTATGAGCATTGTAAGCAAGCGATAGAGCATGGTTTACGTTTTGGTGAACACGGTTTACCATTGATGGGATCAGGAGATTGGAATGATGGAATGAACCTGGTGGGCATTCATGGAAAAGGTGAAAGCGTATGGCTTGCTTTCTTTTTATATGAAGTGCTGAATCGGTTTATTAAAATAGCAACCCTTCGTGGCGATGCCGCTTTTATAACAAAATGTACAAAGCACGCTGCGAAATTAAAAAAGAACCTCAACCTCCACGCTTGGGATGGTGAATGGTATTTGCGTGCTTACTTTGATGATGGAACACCTATCGGATCATCAAAAAATGAGGAATGTATGATCGATGCCATCGCGCAAAGTTGGTCTGTATTGTCAGAAGCTGGCGAACAGGAAAAAACACTCAAAGCGATGCGGTCTGCAAACAAATTTTTAATCAACAGAGAGAAAGGTATTATCCAACTTTTGGAACCACCCTTTGATAAAACAGAACTCGATCCCGGTTATATAAAAGGATATGTTCCCGGTGTTAGAGAAAATGGTGGACAATACACGCATGCCGCCATTTGGATGGTAATGGCCTTTGCAAAACTAAAAGACCGAGAAAAAACAAATGAACTCATCAATTTAATCAATCCTATCAATCACGCTACAACTCCGGAAGAGGTAACGGTTTACAAAGCAGAACCCTATGTAATTGCAGCAGATGTATATGGAGTGACACCACATATTGGCAGAGGGGGGTGGACGTGGTACACAGGCTCTGCAGGATGGATGTATCAACTAATATTAGAATCGTATTTAGGAATAAGGCGCGAAGGAGACACGCTTCGATTTGAACCCTGCATCCCAAAAGATTGGAAAGTGTTTAAGGTAAAATACACTTTTATGGAAACAGTGTATACCATCGAAATCCAACAGAACGAAGATAATGAGAAGGAAGAATTAATTTTAGATGGCAATCTTCAGCATGAACCGGTTCTTCAGTTAAAAAATGATTTGATAGAGCACCAAGCAATTCTAAAACTTACTTTAGAGTCAGATACTTTAGTGGAATCTCAATCACCAATAAATGTGGATAATGTGTAGATAAAATTCCTCGTTCAATAACTACATTATCTATCCAATGGGTTGGTATGATATTAGAGCTAGGATAATTTAATGAGAATCAAATTACCTGTACACTTAACAATACGCTTATGAAAAAATTATTTGCCATTACCACGATATTATTTCTATTCGCTTTAACCACCCAGCTTAATGCACAAAAGTTGATTGGTGATCTTACGGGTAAATGGAACATTACAAAATTTCAGTCAACAGTTAAAACAGAAGCGCGTTCTGGAACGCTGGAGTTTTTATCAGATGGCACCTTTCTTAGTGAAGGTATTTATTTTGGAGCGCAGACTGGTCTGTTCCGCACCGATGAAACGCGATCTATTGTTATTATTGAAGCTGAAAACGGTATTACAGAATGGACTACCTCTGTGAAAGATGATGTTTTAAGAATGAAAAGCATAAAAGGCAAAGGCCCAAAAATATACATCACCTTAATGCGCGCGAAAACGGAGGCGAAATAGCGTGGAGTAAATAAACGCAACATGTAAAAGGCAATATCGTAAATAGGTATTGCCTTTTTTTATGAAGTGAATAAAAGCAAATAACGGTCATCAAAATTTCTATGAATTTTCTTACGGTTATGTGCACAACCGGATTGAAGGAACCTCCAAATAACTTTTATTCTAAAGGAGTAAGGTATATCGTAGAGAGCCATTATACGAATAAACACAACACTACAACACAGCGCTCCTTTCGGAAGGTGATAACAATTGATAAAGTAGAATTTACAAGTAGAAGGAAAGATTTTAAAATTTGAAATTAAAACCACTCGCGTTCATTTCTACAACAGGCGCTACCATTTTCAAAAAATAATAGTCCAGATTCAGAGTTAATTCACTTCAATTAATATTTAAAAAAAACGCGTAATAACATCATTGTGATATTATTACGCGCTATTATATAGTAATATATAGTAATTAAGACCTATTTAACTAATCAACTTCCTCTTCTACCAACTCGGCAGCCTTCTCGTTAATGTGTGCAGCTAAGTTTGTCAGTTTCTCATCTGCCTCTGCCTCCTCATCTTTTGTTTCTTCGAGTAACGTAGCGCACTGTACTTTGCCCAATACGGTTGCCATAGTGCGCAGCGTTCCGTATGCCGAAATTTCGTAATGCTCTACCTTTTGTGCTGCCGCAATTAAAGCAGCATCGCGAGCATGACCCTTTTTATGATCAGCTATCGTCTCTTCTCCTTCTTTAACCAAACCTTGCATTGCTTCACATTTTTTTGCAACAGGTTTAACTTTAATCAGATCAAAACATTCTTCCACACGCGTTATCTGAAGTTTTGTTTCTTCCAAATGAGACTCGAATGCCTCTCTCAAGTCTTGATTAAATGCAGCTTTCGCCATTTTTGGCAACGCCTTTGTCAAATGTTTTTCAGCCCAGTATATATCTTTCAGTAAATCTAAAAATATAATCTCAAGTGTTTCCTTATTTGATTTTTCAACAACCTTTTTCGCAGGCGTTTTTTTTGCTGCTTTAGCTTTAGTAGCCGCGGTCTTTTTGGTTTTCATATTTGTGGTTTTAATGTTTGGAATGTCATTATTAAAATTTCTAAAATTAAAAGTGCTGTAAAAACCTTCACTCTTAATTTGACACCTCACCTAATTCACCCTTCTCCGCCATTTTCTTCATTTTCTTATTAGCATATATTGCTACTTCAACTCTGCGATTTATTTGACGCTCATCCTCAGTAAGATTTCCGTTTAGCGGTTGTTGCTCGCCATAACCCTTCGCCACTACGCGGCTTTTACTAACACCTTGCTGTGCTAAATAATCTTCTACCGCTTTCGCCCTTTTTTCAGAAAGCGATTGATTGTAAGCATCGTCACCCACGTTATCAGTATGGCCTTCTACCATAATTGATGTATCGTCATACTTTTTCAACGTTGCCGAAAGTGAATTCAAATTTTCTTTCGTTGCAGAACCTAAAGCGGAAGAATTAGTATCGAATTGTAATCCGGAGTTAAAGGTTATTAATATGCCCTCTCCTACCCGTTGCACTTGCGCACCTTTCAAATCTTTTTGAAGCTCTTCTGCTTGCTTATCCATTTGCCTTCCTATAATCGCACCGGCTGCTCCACCCACGGCCGATCCAATAATAGCTCCCACAACGGTGTTATTAGAGCTATGCCCAATTAATCCGCCAATAACACCGCCAGCACCAGCACCGATAGCGCCAACTTTTGTAGTGTTTGATGATTTGCAGCTTCCTAACAAAAGCGCGAATGCCAAAAGGCATGCGCTTAGTGTATTAGACATAAATAATTTTTTCATAAATTATTTATCTGCATTCTTTACAGCATTGTCAAATCGTTCTTGAATTCTTTCACATTCAACTTTAACCTCACTATATGTATTCCTTGCTGATTGCTGAATATCATCCCACTTATCATCCGCAGATTGATCAATCTTATCAAGAGACGTTTGTATTTTATCGCGATGATCAATAAGCGTCTGTTTAACAGATTCCAATTCTATACGAGAAGAACTGTTGGCGTCTTCCATCTTTTTTGAAATTTTATCAAGTTTCGTATTGATATCATCTCTAAGGTCACGCAAATCTTTTGCAGTCGCTTCTTTTTGATCCTTAATATCGCTCTGAATTTCTTCTCTTGCATCCGACACTTTCTTATCTGTAGCAGGAGTACAGTTAATAAGCACCACACTAGATGCGATTACTGCAAGCATTATTATTACTTTTTTCATGTTGTTTTATTTGTATTTTCTAATATATGTAAATGTACAATGACTTTTTTCAGAAAAAATTCAATAAAAACTTTCTATCTCCTTTTGAATTTCATCTTTTGTTTTTCCGATTCGCTTTTCGATTCTTCCCATCAACTCATCTTCTGCTCCTTCTTCAAACATCAAATCATCATCAGTAAGTTGTGCATACTTCTGCTTCAACTTTCCCTTCACTTCTTTCCAGGTTCCTTTCAATTGTAATGTATTCATGACTTTAAACTTTTACGCGATCGCTCACAGATGACAAAACTTCCTTTCCTCTTTTCTCGGTCTCATTAACAGAACCGTTGTATTTATCTTTCATTGTATCGATTGAACTATTGTACTTATCTCTAATTGTATCAATCGAACTATTAACACTTTTCTTCAAATCATCAGTAAACTTTTTTGATCCTCGCATTATCTTTTTCTGGGTCTGCTCTCCACTACGGGGCGCTAATAATAACCCAACTGCTACTCCAATTGCTGCGCCTGCAAGTAATCCACCTATTAATTTTTTAGTTTCCATTTTATTTAGATTTTAATTTTTAGCTATTGCAACATAATTTTTATGTGCTACATAATACATTAGTAAAATTGATGCCAATCTTACCATGCGTAGTAAACACCAAAATAAACGACTATAAAATTAATGTCGAGTATCAAACTCCACAATACATGGTGATTATTCCACGATAGCGTTGTGAATCATTATAGGTACGAACTAAACTCTATTTCAGAATAAAACCATCTACATTATTCCTTGTAGAAAAAACAACGGAGAGTGTAGAAGCAGCTCCACAACACTCAATTAACAATTTGTATTCGGCTGTAAGGCGATCGTAAAAAGTATGGCACAGATTTTCTTTAACCGCTATGGAATTTTAAACTAACATCATTAGAATGAAACCCCATATTGGATTATCAGAAAAAAAATTAAAATCTGTAACTGAATTATTGTCCGTTGTGCTAGCAGACCAAGTTACACTTTACACTAAAACCCGAAAGTTTCATTGGAATGTTAGTGGTGAAAGTTTTATGGAACTGCATAAGCTTTTTGAAAATCAATATAAGCAACTTGAAGAATCTATTGATGAAACAGCAGAACGAATTGGTAAGCTGGGAAGTAAGGCAATTGGCACAATGGAAGAGTTTACGAAACTAACCTCTATAAAAGAGCATGCTAAAATATATCCGACATCAAAAGAGATGATTAAGGAACTTTTAGGGGATCACGAGATCATAATCGTGAACCTTCGCTCATCAATTGACGAATGTTCAGAAAAACACAATGACGCTGGCACAGCAGACTTGTTGACTGGGTTAATGCAACAACATGAAACTATAGCATGGACACTTAGGAGATACTTAAATTAGTTAATCAAAATTTTACAGGTGCTGAATATTCTTTAAAATATTTGCGTAGTCTTTCGATTTTCGAGAATAAACTGAGCAAACACCTTATTGTATTTTGTTTTAACAATGCGCTCACATTTGATTACATCAATAACAAAAAAACTATGGACACATCAACTGAATTGAATTTGGAACCGGCAGATCAGGATTTAATTTTCTTTAGATCGTTAAAAGCAGAAATGAATCTCTTAACCACTAGAAAGATTGTTCGAATTGTTAAGGTAATTTTGAGCAGCCTTGCAAAAGGCCCGATCCTGTCGAACGTGCTGATCGAGGCGCGCGAGACGGGCCTGCGGCTGATGGCGACCGATCTCGACCTGCAGGTCGTCGAAACCATCGCCGCGGCGATCGATCTCAACGGTGCCACCACGGTCGGCG
>JBBRFY010000032.1:0-25359 GCA_038241205.1 Cytophagales bacterium | reverse complement strand
GATTCGACTGCGCTGCCTTTATGAAATGATAACTAACGGTAAGCCAGGCAATACCTGCGGCCATTAATCCGCCAAGAAGAAATACAAGAGGCCCAAGTTCTACTCTATAAGCAAACGTGCTAAGCCATTCGTGCATAACATACCATGCCAATGCAGAGGCAATTACAAACGCAATAGCAACCAACATCATAAATTGTTTTGATAGCAAAGCATTGATCGATGTTGCAGATGCACCCATCACTTTACGAATACCGATCTCCTTTGTGCGTTGCTCCGCGGTGAACGATGCCAACCCCAGAAGACCAAGACACGCAACAAAAATCGCGATGCTGCTCATGGCGGTAAACAATTGCCCTAGCCGTTGCTCTTCTCTAAACAATTCATCAAAGTTTTCATCAAGAAAAGCATAATCATATGGTTCATTGGGTGCGTACTTTTTCCATATTATTTTCACGGCTTCAACTGCATCTTTTGAATTTCCGCTGTAGCGGATAAGCATGTTAAGGTATCGATCTTTCAATGGAAGAATAATGATGGGTTTCACTTTTGATTTGAAAGATTCAAAATTAAAATCTTTCACCACGCCAATAACGTGCTTACCAACTCCTGAACCGGGTCCGGAGTTTCCTCCATCATCAGATAGCTTTTCGGTTAGCGGATTAGTCCATCCAAATATTTTAACGGTAGCTTCATTGACGACACATGCGTTTGAATCGGAAGCGATTTGATCTGAAAAAAATCGTCCTTGTGCCAGTTCAATTTTAAGCACATCTAAATGATTTTGGTCTGCGGCATAAATAGGTATTGCCAAATCCTTTGTGGTGCCAGCAGCGCGAAAAAGTCCGATCATATCTAGGCCAGGAAAAACAGTGTTGGTATAACTCGCTTTTACTATTCCGGTTTGATTATTAAATGCTTCGAATAATGCCTGACGATTATTTTTTAAAAGATTTGTGTTTTTAACGATCAACACATTCTGCTTATCGAGACCAATATTTTTTCTCTGCATAAACTGCAGTTGCTCATTCACCACCAAAGTGCAAATAATAAGTGCAATCGAAATTGAAAATTGAATAACCACCAGCGTGCTTCGTATTCCTTTACTCCTCATCCCCGATCGCACATTGCCCTTCATTACACCAATGGGATTAAAGGACGTTAGATAAAACGCAGGATAACTTCCGGCCAACAATGCAACAACAAAAAAGATGATACCGATACCCATCAACATAATAGGATTCAGTAGTGTGCTAAACAAAAGAGTTTTACCACTTAACAAATTAAACGTAGGCAAGAGCAAATACACCCCGCCAAACGAAATTAACATAGCAACAAAAACATAGATAGATGACTCTGCTAAAAACTGAGCAATTAGTTTTGATCGAGCAGATCCCAAGGTTTTTCTTAGTCCCACTTCTTTGGCTCTACTCGCAGAGCGAGCGGTAGATAAATTCATGAAATTGATGCACGCAATAAGTAAAATAAAAGTTCCGATAACAGACATAACGTAAACAGACTTGATATCACCAGCAGGTGCGAGTCCATCAATTTCCGGATGATAGAGATGATTGCTTGATAGAGGGTAAATGAAGAATTCAAGAATTCCGCCCGCCTTTTTAAACTCCTCCATGCTTGTTCCAAGAGCTTCCTCCATCTCAGGTGCCACATGTTTGGCGCTAATCTCTTTGAGTTTTAATTGGACAGACGATATTGTTGTTTGAGGATTTTTTCGAAAGTAAACATATGTCTCACCGATATCTTTCCAACCGCCTTGCTTCATACCATCATCTGATTCAGCAGAAAGCAACAACTCATACTGAATATGTGTATTTGCAGGTGCAACCTCTGATATACCCGTTACCTTAAATGGTTTATTATCAACACCAACAGTAATTACCTTACCAAGAGCCGATTCAGTACCAAAATATTTAACGGCCAACGCTGTAGTCAACACAACCGTGTTGGGTTCTTTCAATGCGGTCTTTATATCGCCTTCAAGTAAACGGAAATTAAAGAACTCAAAAAAGTTTGAGTCAGCATAAAACGCCTTCGTCTCGGTAAACGCTTTATCTTCATACTTCACTACTAAATTTCTCAACGTCCACGGGTTGATGCGTGTAGCGTGTTCTATGCCTGGAATTGTATTCACCATCTCCGCAGCGAGCGGTGGACAAGTAGCGGCCAATACAAATTCCTGTCCGCCAAAATTAATATGATACCCCACATGGTAAATATTTTCATAATCATCATGAAATTGATCGATGGTAAGCTCATCATAAATGTAGAGGCCAATCAGAAAGCTGGTAGTTAAGCCCAAGGCTAAGCCGAATATATTTAATAAAGAATAGAACTTGTTCTTGCGAATATTTCGCAATGCTACTTTGAAATAGTTCTGCAACATGATGGATTTTTAAGGTTGGTTCAGACGATTGCTTCTGTAGATGAACGAACCATTACATTAGTTGAACACAGCGTTTTTTATTTCTATGTTTTTTTGGAAGAGGTTTGAAGTCGACAATTTTCAATGCTTATGTTGAAAAATATTTCGTTATTTAGAATACTTGTAAAAATCTAGAAGGTAGGCACTGAATTACAATTCTAACTTTCATCGAGTCGAAAAACTAAAAGCATTATCACGTTTATTATGCAAGAAGTAAATGCAAGAAACATTGGTATTGATATTTTGAGGGGCTTGTGCATATTGTCTGTTATTCTCTTACACTTAAATATTCATTTTGAATTTACGAGCACTTTTTTAAGTGAGGTAATTCCAAAAAAGTTATTCTCCTTGTTGTTTTGGAGCGGATATTATGGAGTCGTGATTTTTTTTACCCTTTCCGGTTATCTAATCACAAATTCTATTTTACGAAAGTGGGGAGTTGCATCGAAGATTAATCTGAAAACATTTTATTGGTTTCGTTTATTATCTATTTTAGAAGCTTTGTATATCAGTCTGGTCTTGTAGATCTGGGTCTTAATGTATCGATACTGTCATTGGGAGTTGCGCTAATCCTTTTATGGTTGCACGTAAATCATAGCGCTGGTAATGAAAAAGACCGTTGGATTCTTAGGTGGATAAAACACATGGGTATCTATAGTTACGAAATTTACCTTACCCATATGTTTGTAGTTCTTTTAGGCGCCAGGATTTTTAAGTATTTTCAACTTGGATCAAATTACCTAATACCATTTTCTCTTCTGATTATATTTGTTTCATACCTACTTGGCTATGCAGTGTTTAATTATTTTTCAGAACCGGTCAATATTTGGCTGCGCAAAAAATGGATACAGCAGAAGTCATTATAGTAAAAACATGACTTTGATAATTGGATCTTTCGGACCGTAAATAAAGGCTGTATTAGTGTAGTTGATTTTTTATAGCCTACTGAAATAAAGCTTTCATCGTATCAAGAGATATCTTTTGGTTTTGATAATAAATGGAAATAGAGGCATCGTTAATTCCCCTTTCAATAACTTTTTTACGAATCTCTTCAGCCATACTCAAAGTTTGAAAATCGCCCAGTAAATAATAAGTTATTTTATTGATTACGTTTCGTTCCGTTGTTCCAAGATCCTTCAACATTGGAAATTCCAATGAAGGGTTATGGCGGTATGCACCAATATTTATTTTAAAGATTAAACCTTCTATTTGTTTTTTACCCCATAATTCAAGTGTAGATTTGTAGTTAATTTTTGAATTATTATTTAGAGAATCCAGGTTATGAGGATTTTCAATGGCGATAGTTGTTTCATTTTTATCTATCGCTAAAGACTCGTTATTTATCAAAAGATCAAATTCAGCCCGTCTGTTTTTTTGATAGTCATTTTCTGAACAAAGAACGGTAACACAAGGTACAGCTGGTGCCTCTTCTCCAAATGATTTGACCACCAACCTTTGCTTTGAAATGTTTAGTTTGCTTAAATGTTTAGTAATAGCCACTCCTCTTCTTTCAGATAAATTTTTATTATAGTTCTCACCTCCCCTATCATCAGTGTGCGTACTTATCTTAAGTTTCCAGCTTGGGTTTGCATTTAATAGCATAGCAATTTTACCCAACTCTTCTTTATCATCATCATCAAGAATAGCTTTATCAAAATCGAAATAAATATTTTCGATTCGTACAATTTCACTGGTTCTTAAATTATTTGATCTAATAAAATCTTTCGGGTTTTCTTCCAGTTGCGCCAAGGTACCTTTACACAATACATTTTTGCCAGCTTCATTTTTTAAATACAGCACACCTTCTTCTTCAATGATTTCAAAATTATTTTGTTGCCTTACTAAAAAGTAATGACTTGTTTTTGCCAGGTTGCTTGATATCACCAGGCTTTCTGTTAAGTCTGTAACATTGTTTAATTGTAGTTGCCATTGAATAGGTTTTGCTTCGCTTTTATCAACAACAATCCGTTGTGCTTGCTTTGATAAATTTGTTTGGCCGTGTTCTACATTATAGATATGCCCTTGTTCACCCATAAAAGTTATTAACCCTTGTTGTTGTGTGATGTCAATTTTTTCTCCGGAGGTTTCATCAACAACCCGAACTTTTGTGCTGTCTAACGTTTGATTATTGTACGTACTAATGAGTCCAACAATAGGAACTTTGTTTTTAACATCAGGGTGTGCAGCAATGGTATGCGTAACGGATGCTTTATCAGTACCTGCTTCCGCTATGCCAGAATGCATTCCTGAAAATCCATTACTGGAAGCCATAGCAACATACGCTGCACCTTCCGGAAGTGTAAAAAATACGACACCTTCTTCATTCGCAACAAGTTCTTTATCATCAGCTTCGAACGTTATGATCTTTACTCGCGCTCCACTTAATAAGGCTTGATCAGCAGCTTTTACTACACGAACAGCCATGGTATAAACAATAGATGAAACTATTTTCTTTTCTGCCAGTGCGATGTTAATTTTTTCAACTTCGGTTGCGTGTTCAGGAATAGAAACTTTTGTTGAGGCTGAACGATGACCTTTATCTTCAACAGTAATATTATACTCTTTTCCTTTATCACCATAAAAACTTAAAACTCCTTCCTTAAATGTTGCTGGCGTAATTTGTCCAGTCGCGCGTTCCGTTACATGAACCTTGGCATCATCCAACATATCACCATGTTTGTCCGTTACGAAACTTACAATAGGCAATTTTTTTTCGGGGTCATTTTGCGCTGCGATTGGATGAATAATCGAAGCTTTATCAGTACCAGGTTCTACGATGCCTGAATGCATGCCGGAGAAACCATCTTTCGTTGCAGTCACAATGTAAGCTGTACCTTCTGGTAATGTAAAATCAACAATGCCTGCTTCGTTGGCAACAAGGTTAATATCGTCTGTTTCAAAAGTAACGATCTTAACTTGTGCGTTTGCCAATGGAGATTTATCAGTTGACCTAAATATGCGTGCGGCCATTTGATATGGAACTGATTTCATACTGCCCGGCTGCGCGAGTGTAATGTTAATCTTATCAACTTCAGTTGCCTGCATGGGCACACTCACTTGCTTAAGCACCGGACTAAGGTCTTGATCTGCTACAGAAATATTATAATCTTTTCCTTTCTCGCCATAAAAACTTAACACACCTTCAAGAAAATTCATTGGCATTTTCTGCCCCGTAGTTTTGTCGGTTACAACAACATGTGCATCGTTCAAAAGCTCTCCTTCTTTGTTGGTTATAAAACTAACAATTGGCAATTGTTTTTCGGGATCACCTTGCGCTTCAATAGAATGTATCATTAAACCTTTTTCTGATCCTGGTACTACTATGCCAGAAAGCATTCCAGATAATCCATCTTTCGTTGCTGTGATAATATATGATGTTCCTTCTGTGAGTCTAAAATCTATGACACCGTCTTCATTGGCTATAAGGTCTCTATCATCCTCTTCAAAAGTCATAATTTTTACAAGCGCACCGCCTAATGGTAATTTATCAACAGCCTTAATTACCCGCGCGGCCATGTGATATAGAACCGGTGGCGATGGTTTTCTTTCTGCTAAAGCGATATTAATTTTTTCGATCTCCGTAGCATTCATTGGAACGCTTACAGCAGTTGATGATGCGCGATGTCCTTTGTCTTCTACAGAAATAGTATACGCCTTACCCTTCTCACCGTAAAAACTTAAAATACCATCAATGAGTTTCGCTGGCATTTTTTTTCCGGTCGTTTTCTCTGTTACATTCACCTGTGCATCATTCAACATCACACCATCTTTATCAGTAATAAAACTTACAATAGGTAATTGTTTTTCAGGATCACTTTGCGCTGTTATAGAATGTATGATGGAGGCTTTATCTGTTCCTGATTCAACTATACCTGAATGCATCCCGGTGAAAGTATCTTTTGTTGCAGTTATCATATAAGCTGTTCCTTCAGGCAAAGTAAATTCTACTAAACCCTCTTCGTTGGTAACAACACTAATATCATCTCCATCAAAAGTTACAATCTTGACCTCCGCGTTTGCGAGTGGAAGCTTATCAGTCGACTTCATTACGCGTGCAGCCATTTGATACATCAAAGGTTTATCTTTAACTAAAGCTACCGTAATTTTTTTGGGTTCGATTTCGTTGGCCTGAATACGAACTTCCGTTGAAACAGGTTGATGATTTTTTCGCGACACAGTAATAGCATACTCATTTCCCTGTTCAGCCATGAAAGTTAAAACACCATCTTTCATTTCTAATGCCAATTGCTCCCCCGTAACTTTGTTGGTAACAATTGCTTTGGCTTCATCTAAAATTTCACCATTGTCATTTGTAATCAATAAAACTAAAGGAAGATGTTTATCAGGATCACTCCGCATGGGTATTGAATGAATAATTGACGCCTTATCTCCGCCCGTTTCGGCCACACCTGAATGCATACCAGTAAGTGCGTCCTTACTCGCCATTACCATATACGCTGAACCAACTGGCAAATTAAATTCTACAATACCTTCTGCATTAGTAAGAAGATCCTGATCTGGTTCTGAAAAAGTTATGATTTTTATTTCAGCACCTTGTATTAATTTCTGATCCTTATCATTAAACACGCGTGCTGCTAAATTCATAACACGTGTTACATCTTTAAGTATCATCTCAATGGTCTTTGCCCCTTCTTCATGAGGTTGCACTTTAAACTGGTGAATAGTAGTGTCTCCTAATTCATTTTTTATTTCAATTTTATAATCGTGACCTTTTGTGCCTAAGAAACTTATCATCGGGTGGTCACCAGAATTTTGAACAACCTTACCTGTGGTTTCATCTGTTATAATAATCGAATAAGAAGTCTTTGCGAAACCATCTTCTCCCTTTATAACGACAACATACGGCACATGCGTTGTATCACCAAAGGCAGAAATCTGATGTGTGGTATGTGTCTCATCTTGATCATACAATACAATGCCCGATAACATTCCGGTTTTAGAATCTTTGCTTCCGATAATGATATAAGTCGATTCGGCTGGTAATTGAAAATGAATAAGCCCACCTTCATCCGACAGCATGGTGGTATCATTATCTGTATCTGTTATAAGGTGTATTTCGGCTCCTGATAAATTCTCTTTTGTTTTACCATCAAAAATATGCGCTAACATTTTTATTTTATCAATGCGTTTGTTAAAAGAAAATAAATCATCACTACCATTTCTTGCTGAAGCAAAATAACCGCTTCGTTCATCGGAAGTTGTTATCAAACTAAAATCATCTAGGTTGCTATTGATTGGGTAGCCTAAATTAACAGGTGAAGCAAAACCATTAACAGTTTGTTGACTGCTAAAAATATCTAAGCCACCCAATCCACCATGCCCATTGGAAGCAAAATATAACGTGTTGTTTATGAAAAATGGAAACACTTCATTGCCTGCCGTGTTAATCGATGGCCCCAGATTAAATGGAACTCCCCACTGTCCGTTGGTATTAACAACTCTGTAAATATCAGTACCACCATATCCACCAATCTTATCAGATATAAAATATAGAACTGTTCCATCTTCAGAAATAGACGGATGTGCTAGTGAGGCCGCAGGTTCATTAAAGGGTAACAATGTTAGCTTCCATTTTTCTTTATCTTGCGTGCTTTGCGCATCGTATAGAGCAAGGTGCCAGATGAATGAATTCTTTTGCCCAGCAGCTGGCACAAGTTGATTGCGTGTAAGAATCATTTTTTCTCCATTCTTATAAAAGGTAGCAGGCCCATCATGAAAGCGTGCGTTTAATTTATCTTCAAACAATACGGGCTTTGAAAAAACGTTTTGATCTACTTTTTTTGAAAAATATAGATTTAAAAAATGGCTATTATCCCAATGATATTTCCGTTTCATAAAACTCCTTTGTTGAGCAGATGAAAACACAATACCTTCTTTATAAAACGCTGGTGCAAATTCAGACTGTGGCGTGTTGATGGAGAGTGGCGTTACCTGATACGCGAGTGAATCCTTATAATATTTTTTAAAGTTTTTAAGATCATCAAACATTTTTTGTGCAAACAATGCATCAGGATCTTTCTTAATATGTTCCATAAGAAGCGCTTCTGCTTCATTACGTTTTTGCATCATCATCAACACGTGTACATATTGGTACACATCAGCATTTAAAAAAGTTGCGTGATTTGTTTCTGCTTTTCGATACCACTGTTCCGCTTCTTGTATGTTATTTATTTTGGAATAACACCTTGCTACATGAAGCATAATATCACCAGCGTTGATATTTTTCTTGAGTGCTTTTTGATAATATAATGCAGCGTGCTGGTAGTTGTGATATTGATAAAGAGAATCGGCAAGCGCTACGTATGCCTGACTGCTATTGCTTTGCGAGAAGGCAACTTGGAAGGAACACAACAGAATAGCAAAGCAGTAAAATATTCTCATACTAAAAATACCGGGGTGATAATACCATATCTTTCTTCTGCTTCACGCGAAAATTAATAACTACTTCATGCGTGCCAGACTGTAATGAAGATAACGCACTAGTTGGGTAACCGTAAGAGTAACCAAAACTCAACTGATCATTAATATTCCATTGCAATAAACCATCTACAGAATCTTGCATGCGATACGATGCGCCAACCCAAAGTATATTATGAATAAGTAAGTTTGCATTAATGTCATACTGAAAAGGACCATTCTCAACCCACTTCACTAGAAAGCTCGGTTTAAGTTTAAGATTAGGATTGAGATCGAAAACATAACCAGCCGTTAAAAAATAATGACGCTCCTGCTTTGCCTGATTCATCGGATCTTTATTATTCCATTTATTATTTATTATAGTAGGCATTGATAGGCCTATATACGTTTTCTTGCTATAGTAATAGACACCAATACCTAAATTGGGCAACACGCGTCTTTCGTCTGCAGCAAAGGATGCATCGGGTGTATTATTTTGACTGATCACATCAAGACTCGCCAGATTAGCGCGGTAAAATGTCGCGCCTCCCAATGCGCCTACTGCGATCTTAGCATTTTTCGAAACAGGAATGCGATACGCGTACGTTGCATAAACCATAGATTGATTTGTGACTCCCACCATGTCATGCGTAAACATCACACCTGCTGCAGACCTCGTAAACTTTAAAGGAGAATGTGCAGAAAAAGTTTCTGTTGTTGGCGCGCCTTTTATGCCTGCCCATTGCCTCCTTACAGAGGACGTTAACGTTAATGATTCATGACTACCACTATAGGCAGGATTTAATACCAAACCATTAAACATGTATTGCGTAAAAATGGGCTGTTGCTGCGCAAAACTATCACAACAAAAACAAAGCATTGTTACTAATATTACAGCTATGTTTATATGATTTTTAAATTTCATATGCTATCGAACAATTTCTACGTAACCACTTAACACACCCGACTTATCTCCCAGGTTTAAAGCATAAAAGTAAGTACCGCGATCAACCAAATTACCAGATTGTATTCCCGTATTTGCCCGACCATCCCACACCACTGAAGCATTATCATATTTCGAAGCACGATAAACAAGTATGCCCCAACGATCAAATACTTGAATTACATTATTTGGATAGGCTTCAATATGTCTGATATACCATGTCTCATTACTGCCATCACCGTTAGGAGAAAATCCTTCTGATACTTTGAATGGATTATATTCATATTCGATTGTAACTATAGCATCATCCGTTAATCCATCAGGGTCGCTTATTGTATATGAGAAAGTAACCGTACCAGACTCTGTGCCCGTTGGCTGATAGATAATTTTGTTGTCACTGATCGTAACAATTCCGATGGACGGATCTGTCACTGAAACTATTGATAATTCAGCTAGTGAATTATCAGGATCGCTATCATTTGCAAGCACATCAATGGTGATTGGCAATATTGAATTATAAGGTAACGGTCCGTCATCAATTGCTATGGGAGAATCGTTCACAGCGTTGACATTGATTGTAAATGTTTGCGCTGCACTTATGTTCACATTTGGTGCAATGTTAGATCCATTATCGCTAAGCGTGACAGTTACAGTAGCGGTGCCATTCGCGTTAGCAGCTGGCCTATAAGTAAGAGCACCTGATGCATTGATAGAAGGCTGAGCGCTGAACAATGCGTTGTTGTTATTAGTAACATTGAAAGTAAGTGTTTGTGTTAATTCAGGATCGCCATCGTTAATATCCGTAGCCCATGAGGTTACAGTTTGTGCTCCCGCATCTTCATTAATGTTTTGATCTGAACCTTTCGTAAATGAAGGAACATCGTTCACAGCATTGATTGTAATAATAAATGTTTGCGCTGCGCTTGTGTTATCATTCGGTGCGATGTTAGAACCATTATCACTAAGCGTAACAGTTACAGTAGCTGTGCCATTCGCGTTAGCAGCTGGTGTATAGGTAAGATCGCCTGATGCATTGATAGTAGGTTGTGCACTAAACAATAAATTGTTGTTATTGCTAACAATAAAAGTAAGTGTTTGTGTTAGTTCAGGATCGCCATCGTTAATTGAAGTCGCCAACGATGTTACAGTTTGCGGGCCAGAATCTTCAAGAACAGCAGCAGGATTTGATATCGTAAAAGAAGGAACATCGTTCACTGCATTAACAGTAATTGTAAATGTTTGAGCTGCGCTTATTTTAACGTTTGGTGCAACGTTTGACCCATTATCGCTAAGCGTAACAGTTACAGTAGCGGTGCCATTCACGTTAGCAGCTGGCGTAAAAGTAAGATCACCTGATGCGTTGATAGAAGGTTGAGCACTGAACAATGCATTGTTGTTATTACTAACATTGAAAGTAAGTGTTTGAGTTAATTCAGGATCGCCATCATTAATAGCGGTGGCCCATGATGTTACAGTTTGAGCTCCTGCATCTTCATTAATGTTTTGATCTCCACCTTTCGTAAAAGAAGGAGCATCGTTCACAGCATTAATCGTTATGGTAAATGTTTGCGCTGCGCTTGTATTAACACTTGGTGCAACGTTAGAGCCGTCATCACTCAGGGTCACGGTTACAGTAGCCACGCCATTCGCATTAGCTGATGCTGTATAGGTAAGATCGCCTGATGCATTAATAGCAGGTTGTGTACTGAACAATGCATTGTTATTGTTGCTAACATTGAAAGTAAGTGGTTGTGATATTCCAGGATCGCCATCATTAATAGCGGTGGCCCATGATGTTACAGTTTGAGCTCCTGCATCTTCATTAATGTTTTGATCTCCACCTTTCGTAAAAGAAGGCGCATTATTAACAACATTTATAAAAACAACTGCCTGACTACATACCGAAGGTGAGCCTGTGTTACAAACCTGATAGGTGAAGTTATCACTTCCAACAAAATTAGCAGACGGTGTATAGGTAAAAGTGCCATCTGCATTTAATGTTAAACTTCCATTCGTTGGACCAGCAATTGGTGTCGTGTTAACAACAAGTGGATTTCCACCTGAATTAGTATCGTTAACTAACACCGTAGTACCCGATAATGTTACGTTCATTCCTGTGGTATAAGTATCGTTGAGTGCAACCGTACTTTGAACCGAAGAACACATACCGCTTGCAGGAATTATAGTAGGGCTCGCTATGCCCGGGCCGGAGTATTCAAGCTTAAGCACGGCTAACCCTGCATTGTTTCCAAAATGCATTAAAATATTATGGAGGCCGGCCGCTAAATAAACGGTTGCCTGCTTGCGTACAGCTGCGTGAAGACCTCCATTATTTATAAGTGCACTGCTGGTTACTGCGGGAGAAACCAAAGCCGCCTGGTCAATCCAAATATAAGCCGCGTCATCGGCTGTTAAATAAAAGGTATAACTACCGGAAGTTGCAAGATAAATACTGCCTCTATAACGGGCGCTAAAAAGCTGAGGATTAACGCCCGCTATTGGTGATGATACACCTCCAAAATTATTTGAATAATTAAAAGGTCCGTCAGTATTACGAATGAGCGCAGGTGTGTTGGTATCAAAAAAGTTTTGAACATCATTATAGTAATTAGTATAGTATTCAGCATACAATCCTGATGTTGAAGAACCTCCGCCTGGATTATTTCCTGAACAACCTGAAGGCGGAGTAGCACCCGTTACGGTAATTGTTACAACACCCTGACTACATAATGAAGGTGAACCATTATCACAAACCTGATAGGTAAAAGAATCTGTTCCAACAAAATTGATATTGGGTGTGTAGGTAAAGCTACCATTTGTATTTAAGTTTAAGCTACCAATGGACGGCCCACTAACGGCCGTAGTTGTTAATGAAAGCGTATTACCTTCTACATCAGTATCATTGGTGAGCACGTTACCACTTGAAGCAACATTTTGTGTTGTACCAAAAAAATCGTTCACCGCCACCGGTGCATCATTTACAGGAATAATAGTAATGGTTCGGATTACTGTATTACTATTATCAGTTCCGTCATTTACAATAAAAGAAACGGTCCGGGTTAAAGTTGAAGGATTGCCTGTGTTTAGATTTGTGTACGTTACAGCGCGTAGCGCCAATTCATAATTGGTATACGTATCTACTCCTGTGAGCGTAAGCTTTCCGGATGTTACTTCCCAAGATCCTGTTATGTTCGCTGTGTTTGTAAAAGAAAGTTGATCTTCACCATTCACATAATTACCGGTTACTGTTATGGTAGCATAGGCAAGATTAGCATTGTCCACGTCACTGGCAGTTATAGCAGCCGATATGATAGTAGCAGGATCTTCCTCCGTATAATTTAAACCTATTCCTTCAACATTGCCGAGATCGGGCGCCAGATTAACTAATGATACAAATGTGATAGGATTGTTTTGATTATTAAATTCCGTACCTATCCATTCGGTTGATCTAACAATATCAGATATGCGCACTTCATAAATTTGTCCATTGAAAAAACGCGTACTGGTGCCTGTTCTTAAATTCGCATTCCATAAGTTTCGTGCTGTTAATGAAGGAGAAGGTTTAAAAGAATTGCCAATGACTTGGATTAAAATTGGAAAATTGGTATGACTCGTAGCGCCACACACCTGCGCGCCCTGAATGGTTAATTTACTTTTATAAGTATAACCTGTTACCCAACCAGCATAAACATGCGTTGTAAAAATGAAAAATAGTAAAGGAAAAAAGATAAATTTTCTTTTAAAGACATGTGATTGAATCAAAACATCCCTCAGTCCCTTGATTTTATTTCTCATTGTTTAAAAAATTGAATTATGGCTTTGATATCCATAAAATCGAGGCATCACATGAATCGGGAAAAGGATTGCTGCATCTGATGATGGGAAATGTTTAGGCCCTTGAATTTTCATGCAGTGAGTTTATGGCAGAATGACAAATCAACTACCAGAAGTACATTTAAAGTGTTAAAATAATGACCTACAGTGTCTTACTAATCAATTGCAAATTGCAAATAACAAAAAGTATTATTGAAAATCCTAAAATGAGATTACGGATTCCCAAGGTTGGTAACCTTTGAGGATGCCTATACATTTTGCAGATATCAAATCATACGGTTGGCATTCTCGGGAGGCGTGCAGGCTGATTGGGTTAAAAACTAAATTTCGTTATTGTCTAAAAACTTTCCCTCAACTCAAATACCTTTTTCAATTTTTCAATCAAGGCTGTTGATTCATTGAAGTCCAATGTTTGTTGACCATCGGAGGCTGCTTCTTCTGGGTTTTGATGTGTCTCATAAATAATACCATCGGCTCCTGCCATTAAAGATGCGAGGGCAATGGGTGATACATATTCGCGAATACCGATGCCATGCGATGGATCAGCTATGATGGGCAAATGCGTTTTCTCTTTCAATATCGGAATGGCATTTACATCTAACGTATTGCGACTTGCTTTTTCATATGTACGAATGCCGCGTTCACATAACATCAACTTTTCATTTCCGGCAGCGAACACATACTCTGCTGAGTACAGTAATTCTTCAATCGTTCCGGAAATACCGCGCTTAATCATTACCGGTTTATCAACCTTACCTAACTCATCAAGTAAATTATAATTTTGTGTATTTCGTGCGCCAACCTGAAATACATCAACATAGTCAATCATCTCTGCAATCTGACTAACCTGCATTACCTCGGTGATAATTTTGATACCCGCCTTACGCGCAAGCTTGTACCACATCTTCAATCCATCAATACCGAGTCCACGGAAAGCATACGGAGAACTGCGCGGTTTAAAAACACCACCTCGCATTATGCGAACGCCATTACCAATTAAATGATTGATAGTCTGCTGCACTTGTTCTTCTGTTTCAATCGAACATGGGCCGGCCATAATAGACAATGACCCATCTCCTATCACAACACCATCACCCAAATCAAGTTGCGTATAATTCACTTTCCACTTTCGTGATACAAGTTTATAATCATCAGACACGCGATGGATGTCAGCAATACCTTTCATTTGCCCGAGCTGACGGATGTCGAATTCCTTCTTGCCGATGCCAATCAAATACTTGTTTTTCTGCGTAGCGACATCAGTTGTTTTATAATTCAGACTTTGTATTTTTTGGATGATAATATCCTTATCGGCCTGACTAATATTATTTTGTAACTGGATAATCATGATGAATTAATAATTAAGATTGAACCATTAAGCTTTGAATTGTTTTACAAAAGTTTGAATGTCTTTTTCCAAGTCTTTCGATTCATTTAGCAAATTGATGAACGCACTTCCGATGATACCACCTGAACTATATTGCGCAGCGTTTTGAAAAGTTGATTTATTTGAAATACCAAAACCAATAAGGAATGGATTTTTAAGTTTCATTTTTTGCAGACGCTCAAAGTAATGAATCTGTTCTTTCGAAAATTCCCCTTTTGCTCCGGTAATACTGGACGCTGAAACAGCATAAATAAATCCCTCGGTTGCCGCATCAATTTTTCGGATTCGCTCTTTGGATGTTGTAGGCGAAATCAAAAAAGTATTACAAAGATTAAGTGAAGCAAAGAGTTCTTTGTATTGTTCTTCAAATTCATGCAAAGGTAAATCCGGAAGTATAAGTCCATCTACGCCAATTGCAGAAATGTCTTTCGCAAATTTTTCAACACCGTATTGCAAAATTGGATTTATATAGCCCATCAAAATAATTGGAAGCTTTACCGTCTTGCGGATTTCTTTGATCTGATCGAGTAAGAGGTGAAGATTCATCCCGTTATCAAGTGCTACCTTATTGCTGGCTTGTATGGTTGGTCCATCGGCAACCGGATCAGAAAATGGAATTCCGATTTCTAAAATATCAGCGCCTGCATTTTCAAGCGATTGCGCAATGGTTATGGTGTCGTTCAACAAAGGAAAGCCAGCGGTGTAATATACATTGATGATGTTTTTTTTCTTGCTGGCAAATAATTCGGTAATTCTATTTTTCATGCTATGAAAGTGTTGAAATGTTTTAGTGCGAAAGAATTGGCATTATTATGTTGCCAATGTTTTGTGTGCAATTAAATGGTCCACTCTTTTTTTGGTGAAGACAGGTTGCCCCGCTGGGGCAAAACGTAAATATTTGTTCTCTACTACAAAGAGATTGCTCCTCTGGAGCAAATGCCGTTTCATAGAATAGTTTTAACTGTTTGAAATATTTTGTCATTTTAATTCTTAAATCTAAAATCGCCTCTCATATTTTTTAAATCACAAATCTTAAATCAAAAATCTCAAATCTTAAATCGTACCTCGTAAATCTTAAATCGCAAATCATAAATCACAAATCCTAAATCATTAGTATTTCCCCCACTTAATATAAGTTTCCAAATCTTTATCTCCTCTTCCAGATAGGTTAATCACCACCACGTCATCTTTGTCAAATGCAAATTGACTGAGCGCTGCAAGAGCATGTGCCGATTCTATGGCAGGAATAATTCCTTCTAGTTTACTCAACTCAATACCTGCATGCATCGCTTCATCATCAGTTGCGCTCACAAACTTTGCACGACCTACTTCACATAAGTGCGCATGCAACGGTCCGATACCAGGATAATCAAGTCCGGCAGAAATAGAATGGGGCTCTACTACTTGTCCGTCTTCGGTTTGCATCAACATCATTTTGCTTCCGTGCAAAACGCCTACCTTGCCAAGCACTGTAGTGGCGGCTGATTCGCCTGAGTCAATACCTTTACCTGCTGCCTCTACTCCTACTAATGTTACATGTTCATCTTGTAAGAAATGATAGAACGCTCCCGCTGCATTACTGCCGCCACCAACACAGGCGAAAACATAATCAGGAAATGGATTACCGATCTCTTCTTGCAATTGCTTTTTAATTTCGTCACTTATCACGGATTGAAATCGCGCGACCATATCCGGATACGGATGTGGGCCAACAACGGAACCGATAATGTAATGTGTGTCCGTTGGATTATTGATCCAGTGGCGCATCGCTTCATTCGTTGCATCTTTCAACGTCATGCTTCCGCTCAATGCCGGAACTACTGTAGCGCCAAGAATGCGCATGCGTTCAACATTTGGCTTTTGGCGTTCCATGTCTACTTTACCCATATAGACAGTACACTCCATGCCCATTAGCGCACATACCGTTGCAGTTGCAACACCGTGTTGTCCGGCACCGGTCTCTGCTATAATTTTCATTTTACCTAAGCGCTTCGCTACCAGAATTTGTCCGATAGTATTGTTGACTTTGTGCGCACCGGTATGGCAAAGGTCTTCGCGTTTAAGGTAAATGGTAGCACCATACTTTTCTGACATGCGTTTTGCATGATACAAGGGTGTCGGGCGACCAACATAATTTTTAAGCAAATCATGAAACTCTGCTTTAAAATCTTCCTCTTGAATTATCCTGAGATAATTATTACGAAGTTCTTCCACATTCGGGTAAAGCATTTCAGGAATGTATGATCCCCCAAATTGTCCGTAGTATCCGCGTTCATCAACTGTATATTTCATAAAAAAAAGAATATAGAAGTTAGTAATTAGTATTGAGTCGTTAGTATTTAGTATCGAGAGCTTTTACGTTCTTTTGTAGTTGCTCCAATTTTGTAATGCTCTTCATTGCTGGGCTTTCTTCAACACCGCTGTTCACATCGAGGGCATGGATATTCATTCCTTTTAAGGCAAGCACTTCTTCGATGTTTTCTGGTGATATTCCGCCACTAAGGAAGAAAGGTATTTGCTGGTCATATTGTTTTAATAAATCCCAATTAAAAGTTTTTGCATTACCTCCATAGTGTTTTCCTTTTGTATCGAATAAAAAGTAATCAACCACTTCTTTGTATGGTTTCGTGATTTCGAAATCAAAATCATCATCAACTGAAAATACCTTTATGATTCCAAGTCCAAGTTGACCAAGCGCTTGACATTGTTCTGGCGTTTCACTTCCATGAAGCTGGATGTAATCCAATTGGTATGCTTTTGCTTTCTCAATAATAATGGACGATGTTTCATTTACAAAAACGCCAACACGCAAAATATCGGGTGAGAGTTTAATAGGTAATACAAAGTCATCTCCCACAAACCGGGGCGACTTCGCATAAAAAATAAAACCAAAATAATCCGGATCCAACGAAGCAACATCAAGGATGTTCGCCTCATCTCGCATTCCACATATCTTAAGTTTCAATTTCATATCAAACGATTAACGATTAACATTTAACGATTAACCATTTGTTGTCTCAACAAATCCGCAAACTCTCGCGCAGCAATCTCCGGCCTGCTGTGTTTCATAAAATTCTCTCCCATCAAAAATCCTTCGTAACCAAACTTCTTTAATTCAAGAATTGTCTCGGGCGATGAGATTCCACTTTCAGATACCTTCACTACTCCTTTTGGAATAAGCGGTGCTAGTCCTTTTGAATTCTCTATGCTTACTTCAAAAGTTTTGAGGTTTCGATTGTTTACGCCAATCATGTTTGCACCGACTTCAAGGTTCTGATTTAGTTCTTCCTCATTATGAACTTCTAGCAATACTTCTAATCCAAATGAATGCGCCAATGCTGTAAACTCTTTTGATTGTTTCGGGTTAAGCACCGCTGCAATTAATAATATTGCATCCGCGCCAATCGATTTCGCTTCTATAATTTGGTATTCATCAATGGTGAAATCTTTTCGAATGATGGGGCAAAAGTTAAACTTCCGCGCAACCATTAAATCTTCATTGCTTCCTCCGAAAAATTGTTTGTCGGTTAAAACAGATAGTGCCGATGCACCGGCCTGCATATAACCAATGGAGGTACGCTCTACGGATGCATGCGCATTGATGATTCCCTTGCTTGGCGACTTACGCTTAAACTCGGCAATGATTCCAGTCTTGTCGCTCCGCTGAATGTATTTTGTCATCGACATTGGTTGTGTAGTGAAATAAATACTTTGCTCCAGCAACTTAACAGGATACAGACTTTTTCGCTCGGCTACCTCGTTGCGCTTATGTTCTATTATTTGGTCGAGTATATTCATGTTGTACGTTATCCGTTAATCGTTAATCGTTAATTGTCTTAAGGTTTAAAGCGCTTCTTCTTATTTGAAAGTTTTCATAGTCAATCGAACATGCCCCCTTCACAAGCCCGCGATTAACCATTAACGGATAACGATTAACCATTTTCCATTAACTTCTTAAATGCATTCAATGCCTTCCCCGACTTCAATGACTCACTTGCGCGCTCCATTGCTTTTGCGATACCTTCCTTTTGATGGCCACAAAAAAGTGCCATGCCTGCGTTTGCTGTAATCGCTGCATTTTGTTCTGGCGTTCCTTTGCCGTTTAATACATTCATAAAAATGGTAGCAGATTCTTCTACTGCATTTCCACCTTTGATATCGTCATATTTAAGTTGAGGTAAATTAAGATCAGCAGGTTCTGCCATCTTCTCACCTCCGTTAAAAAAATATTTAAACGATCCGGTTAACGATACCTCATCGTACCCATCAATAGAATGAAGGATAACAAAATCTTTATCTGTGTTTTGATATAGGTAGCCATACTGGCGCGCGAGCTCCAGACTAAAAACACCAACGAGTTGCCGTGTGGGAAAAGAAGGATTTACCATTGGACCGAGCATGTTAAAAAATGTTTTTACGCCAAGCTCTTTTCTAATAGGTGCTACATTTTTCATAGCCGGGTGAAACAAAGGGGCGTGCATAAAGCAAATGTTGGCACGATCTAAACTGCGTTTTAATTCATCAACATTGTTTGTGAACTTGTATCCAAAATATTCCAGCAAGTTTGAAGAGCCACACGCTGATGATACACCGTAGTTTCCGTGCTTCGCCACCGGTTGACCCGCACCCGCTACCACAAACGATGACAGTGTTGACATATTAAATGTATTCTTACCATCACCTCCCGTTCCGCATACATCCATAACCGGTTGATCGAAACGAGCAGGTATACAAAGTTCTAACATCGCATCGCGAAAGCCTTGCAATTCTTCAACCGTAATGCTGCGCATCATGTATACCGTCATGAAAGCTGTTGTCTGACTTGGATTGAATTTTCCAGTTGCCAGATCAACCAGCACTTGCTTAGCAGTGTCCTTTGTTAATGATCGATGATCGATTAATTCGGCTAATATCTTTTTCATAATATCGTTTATCGTTGTTGGTTATTCGGAATGCATCAATTTAATTTTTTAACCAGTTAGCAATCATCTTGGGTCCTTCTGGTGTCATAATGGATTCAGGATGAAACTGCACTCCCTTCACATCATACTTCACGTGGCTCAACGCCATCACGAGTCCTGCTTCATTGGTAGCCGTGATTCGTAAATCATCCGTAAAACTTTCAGGACGCACCGCCCATGAGTGGTAATGTGTTGCTTGAAAAGATGGCGTTACCCCTTTGAATAAATAATCAGAAGAATCGGATACGGTTGCAATGGAGGTAACTCCATGCAATACCTTTGGAATGTTATACAGCTCGGCACCATAGACCTCAGCAATTCCCTGATGGCCCAGACACACACCTAAAATACTTTTAGTTGCTCCGTATTCTTTTACAACGTGTTTCATAATTCCCGCTTCATCTGGAATACCCGGGCCAGGCGAAAGAAGAATTTTATCATACTTCTTCACATCTTCCATTTGGATTTTATCATTCCGATAAATATCAAGTGGATAATCAAGCGCACGAATGATGTGTACAAGATTGTAGGTAAACGAATCGTAGTTATCGAGGACGAGAATTTTCATTTTTCAGTTCGAGGATTATACTTTTATTACTGACTTCGTATTTTATTTCTTTTGTTACAAGTTGCCGGTTGCCAGTCACCGGCATCTGGCAACCAGCTATATTTTCTCCGCCATCGATACTGCTTTACGCAATGCCGTTAGTTTATTATTCACTTCCTGCAATTCACTTTCTGCACTTGACTTCGAAACCACTCCTGCTCCTGCCTGACAAATCAATTTGTTTTCATGACTTAAGAACGTTCGAATCATAATAGCATGATTGAACGATCCGTCAAAACCAATGAACCCAATTGCCCCGCCATAAAAACTACGGTTCACATTTTCGTACTTATTAATTAACGTCATGGCCATATGCTTGGGCGCACCCGATAATGTTCCTGCCGGAAAGGTATCCGCAGCCATGCGCACAACCGATGCATCTTTACTAATGGTGCCCGTAACTTTTGAAACCAAATGGATAACGTGTGAATAGAATTGAATTTCTTTGAACACTTCCACGTGAACATGATCCGCATTGCGACTCATATCATTTCGGGCAAGATCGACCAACATAATGTGTTCCGCATTTTCTTTTTCATCTGCTGCTAATTTCTCCGCGAGTGCTGCATCTTCCTGATCATTACCTGATCTTCTAAATGTTCCCGCTATCGGATAGATGTGTGCCTTGCCGTTGCCTACCTGTAATTGTGCTTCGGGTGACGAGCCCATTAACTTGAAATTTCCATAGTCAAAATAGAAAAGATAGGGAGATGGATTGATGGAACGCAGTGCACGATAGACATTAAATTCGTCTCCTTTAAAACCTGTGGTAAATCTGCGCGACAATACAATCTGAAATACATCGCCTCGGAAACAATGCTCTTTTCCTTTTTCAATTATTTTTAAAAATTCTTCATCTGTATAGTTTGACGTTTCACCATCCGTTAAGACAAAACGATAGGTTGAAAATCGATTGCTGAAAATAATTTGCTCTACATGGTCTACATTAGAATGAGCACTTCGCTCCTCGCCTTCCACATTGTTTGCTACTTCGTGTTGAAACAGACTTAACTCATTCGAAAAATGATCGACAACAATGACGTAACGATAAAGCTTATAAAGAATATCGGGAATGCGATTTTCGGTTTGATCGATGGATACATCGTCATAAAACCGAATGGCATCATACGCCATGTAACCAAACAATCCGTTGTTGGCGAACTTTGATTCGATAGGATCGGGTACAAACGAATTTTTAAAGTCTTCTAGCAAGTCGGTTACTTGCCCGGCTTCTGTTAGCTCTTTTTTGGTTGATGTTCCATCGGGATATCGACATTCAACTGTATTTGCCTGTAGTTGAAAAGAAGCAATGGGATCGCAACAGATAAAAGATAAACTGTTTTCATGTCCGTGATAATCGGAGCTTTCAAGTAATATACTTCCAGCAAAAACATCACGAAGTTTAAGATAGATATTCACCGGTGTGAGCGTGTCTGCCAAAAGCCTTTTAGAGAAGGTTTTTAATGTATACTTCATCATAGTTTAATTATTCCTCGGTTTTTCCGGATATTCTGTTCAAAAGTGGGCTAAAAAAAAGAAGGTCTGCTGTGAACAGCAGACCTTCAAGGCTTATGGTTAAGTCATAGTAAGGCTGTTCACATGTCGATTACCGATCTGTGCCACCACCATGCTATGTTTGTAAACTTTATCATTTTGAATTATGCTTCTGCTTTTTTCTTTGCAGGCGCCTTTTTTGTTTTGGGAGCGGCTACTTCTTTGGCATCGTCCGGTTTCGGCTTTGTTGAAGCGTTACGCTTTATCTTTTCCTTAATCGCATCTTTGCTTCTTGACACACCGAAAGAACCTATCGTTCGTTTTCCTTTTGCTGTTTTTTTATCACCTCTTCCCATTACTATTTTGTTGAATTACCGCGCAATAATAGTAAAGTCTTAATTTATTACAAACTTCTTCAGAAAAGTTTTGTTTATATCGAACAAACGTAAAGCGAATTAATGCCGGTGAACCATCCCTTAAAGTACAATGTTTGGAGGGCGAACACCATTACAATTTTTAACGAAACGATGGCATTGCATACACTCCAAAAATTCGAACCGTATGATTACCTTTGCCAATTGAACCTAGATTGAATAATGCGAACAGGTAAAGAACTTATTGAAGCAAGCAAGCAATATACAGGCGAGAACCGCATGCGAAGCTGGTTAGAACTCATTATAACCATACTTCCGATTGTAATTGTTTTGATTCTTATTTTTTCATTTCACACTCCAATACTCATTAAATCTGTTTTAAGCATTTGCTGCGGATTGCTCTATGTACGCCTTTTTGTAATCTATCACGATTATCAACATCGTGCCATTCTTCAAAATTCGTTGGTTGCCAATTGGGTTATGAAGGCGATTGGCATTTATTTATTAGCACCTGAAACTATCTGGAAGCGTTCGCACGAGCATCATCACAATAACAATTCAAAGCTTACCATTGCAGGCATCGGTTCGTACCCAACCATTTCAAAAAATAGATTTCTTACGCTCACCAAACAAGAGCGCCAACTTTATCTAATAAATCGCCATCCCCTTACGGTGATTTTTGGATATGTAACCTTATTCATTTATTGGTTAAACGTAAAGTCATTATTCCAAAGTCCGAAGAAACATCTTGACTCTCTGTTGGCTTTAGTACTTCATGCTGCAGGCGCAACTGTGGTGATTTATTACTTCGGTGGTTTAATATTTCTGTTGGCCTGGTTTATACCGTTCTTCATGGCGTTTGGAATTGGGTCATACCTTTTCTATTGTCAACATAATTTTCCGCGCGCGCAATTTCGTGAAAACCACGAATGGAAATATGATCACGCTGCGTTGGCATCTACAAGTTATATGGTGATGAATCCTATTATGAAATGGTTCACTGCCAACATTGGCTATCACCATGTTCATCATTTAAATTCAAGAATACCTTTTTATCGTCTTCAAACCGTGGCAGAAGAAATGCCCGAATTAAAAGACGTGTTTACAACTTCTTGGAATTTGCTAGAAGTAATACGATGCTTCCGCTTAAAACTTTGGGATTCAGAAAAAGGAAAGATGATTACGCTTAACGAGATTTAATTTCAGCGTTCGAAGTTTCATGTTCCAAGTTCAACGTTCCAAGTTCCATGTTCAAGTTTTCATGTTCCAAGTTCAAGGTTCCAAGTTCAAAGATTTAATTTCGAGGTTTGCGTTTTTTACACTTGAATTACACTAATTACTCTCTACTCAATACTCACTACTCAAGACTAGAATGAGAGCCGTAAAAAATTTCAGAAGAAAGGTAAAGTACGGCTTGATCTATTACCTCGTTAAATTTTTAGTGAAGATTTCGAATTGGATTCCGCGTAAAGCCTGGCTTTCCTTCTGCGGTGGCTTGGGTAGATTCATAGGTATGTTGTTTAATCGTTATCGCCAGATGGCCGTCACTCACTTAACGATGGCGTTCGGCAAAGAGAAATCAAAAGAAGAAATTAAAAAGCTTGCGCTGGATAGTTTTATGATGCTTGGAAAAAATGCTGGCGATGTTCTTCGCGCATCCACCATTACCTCTCTTGATGAACTCAATAAAATTGTGGTGATGAAAGGCTTTGAGAATTATGAAGCCGCAGATAAAAGAGGCAAAGGTGTTGTGTTTATTGCTTGTCACCTTGGTGCGTTTGAACTTCAGATTACCTCTATGGCATTGCGCAATTTAAATTTTATGGTGATTGGAACACCTTTGAAAGATGCGCGATTGAATGACTTGATGTGGAAGCATCGAAACAGAAACGGAACCAATTATGTGGAGCGCGACAAAGCAAACTTCGCAATGCTAAAAGTATTAAAAGCCGGTGGATCTGTTGCACTATTAATCGATCAGGATACAAAAGTAAAAAGCACGTTCGTTGATTTTTTTGGAATGCCCGCTGCTACTCCTCTTGGCGCTGCAATGTTGGCTATGAAAACGGGCGCTGCAGTGATGCCCGCCTTTAGTCATTTGGGTGAAGATGGTTTACAACATATAGAAATTCTGCCGGAAATAAACTTGCGCATAACCGGAAATGAAGAAGAAGATATTCAATACAACACGCAGATTTTTAGCAACTTTATTGAAGATCGAATTCGAAAGTATCCGGCTCAATGGGTTTGGATGCACGAGCGTTGGAAAACAAAACAAGCTGCTCTTACAGATGCGCAATAATTTGCGCTGCTGCGCGATTCGCCTTTGCTCTTGCTTCTTCAATCGTCTTTCCTTTCGCAAGACAAACTCCCATTCTTCGCTCACCTTTCACTTCAGGCTTTCCAAATAATCGTAGTTGCGTATCTTGCTCTGACAATGCTTTCTCAATTCCTGTAAACGAAACATTCGTTGATTTTCCCTTCACCAAAATAACGCTTGACGCTGACGGTCCAAATTGATTAATCTTTTGAATAGGTAATCCTAAAATTGCACGAACGTGTAAGGCAAATTCAGAAAGGTCTTGCGAGATCATGGTCACCATACCGGTATCGTGTGGGCGAGGTGATACTTCACTGAAATAAACATCGTCTCCTTTTATAAAAAACTCTACACCAAAAATGCCAACACCTCCCAATGCATCAACAACTTTGGATGCAATGTCTTGCGATTTTTTCAATGCCATGTGCGACATGGGATGTGGCTGCCAGGACTCTTGATAGTCACCATGTTCTTGTCTGTGCCCGATTGGTGCACAAAATGAAATGCCACCAACATGTTTTATGGTCAGCAATGTAATCTCATAATCAAAGTCAACAAAGCCTTCAATAATTACCTTTCCTT
>JBBRFY010000031.1:0-25404 GCA_038241205.1 Cytophagales bacterium | reverse complement strand
TGATCTTCTCAATATTGATCTTACTGTAACACCCCATACGATTTTAGAAGGACGGTTTACCAGCGGATACACAACCATTCTTCAAGGGTATTCCGATATAAAATCAATTACCTATCAGGGCAATACCTTTACTAAATCGGATTTTGAATTTACAACATCGAAAATTGCGGACAGTACAAGCATTCTTTCTATGGTGGTTGTTAATTCAGAAAGCCAAAGTTTTGGGCCAAATGCAAAAACTAAAAATTTATTGGCAGAAGCCATATGGAATAACAATCATATTAATGTTAGCTTAGATGCCGATCAAAATGGTCATGATAATAATGTTCGATTAAAAGGTACAATCGATTTTTTAAAAGACAGTACCACCATAAAATTTCTTCCCTCCAGATTACATATACTTGAACGCGACTGGACCTTTGCTCCTGATAATTTTATCACCATTAAAGGGAAAGAGGTAAACGTTCACAATGTTTCGTTGGAGAACAAAGATCAATCTATTGTGATTGATGGCAGGTTATCAAAAAATCCAACGCAAATTCTTTCGCTTGGCGTACATCAATTTAATCTCGATATTCTAAATGTGTTAACGGATAAAAAATTTACGGGCATTCTAAATGCCGACATGCATCTTAATAATTATTATGTAAATCCTTCCGTTGAAAACGATATTCAAATAAGTAATTTAACCGTGAACGATTTTTTAATTGGCGATGTAACAGGCAAAAATAAATGGGACACGCTCACCAATAAATTCGACATTAATGTTGTGGTTGATAGACTTCAACTTCGTACCGTAAACATTATTGGTCATTACGATCCATCTGATAAAAAAAGTCCGTTGAATGTAACGGCCACTTTAGAAAAAGCAAACTTAAAATTGATTGAGCCCTTTATGAAAGGAATCTTTAGCCAGATTGGAGGCACAATTTCAGGAGACTTTAAACTTAGAGGCCAATTGCATGCGCCAGAAATAAATGGAGAAGGAAAAGTAAACAATGGACAGCTATTGGTAGATTACTTAAATACGATGTATTTGTTTTCAGGCAACATTGGCCTCACCCCAACGAGCATATATTTTAAAGACATCGAAATGAACGATGCTTTTCGACATAAAGGAAATTTAAACGGAGCCATCTACCACGATAATTTTAATAGCATGTCCATCGACCTAAGGGCGGACTTTCAGAATTTTCAAGTGTTGAATACCACCACGAAAGACAATGAATTATTTTATGGACAAGCGTATGCCACGGGTGATTTGACTTTTCGCGGACCCATTTCTAATTTAAGTATTAACGCCAATGCACGTACCGATAAAAACACACGCGTGTATATACCAATCGGTGGGTCATCTAATGTTGAAAAGAAAGATTTCGTAAACTTTGTAAGCTTTAATGATACCACGCGAACCAGTGATGTTGTGCTTGCGCTTCGCAATAAATTAAACCTCACCGGCCTTACGTTCAATCTAAATCTAGACGTTACACCCGATGCATACTGTGAAATTATTATCGACATTAAAGCGGGCGATATTATTCGTGGTCGCGGAAATGGTGATCTAAAATTACAACTCGATACCAAAGGCGAATTCAATATGTTTGGTCCTTTTGTTTTTACAGAGGGCTGGTACAATTTTACCTTATATGATATTATTAATAAGGAATTTCAAATACGAAGAGGAAGCCGAATTAATTGGTATGGCGATCCGTATCAAGGTATTTTAGAGATCAATGCATCCTACAATCAAATGGCTTCTTTTGCGCCTATTATAACAGATCCATCCGTTGTGAATGCGCCCCAACTAAAGCGTAGGTATCCTGCACAGGTGGCACTGAAACTGGAAGGCCAAATGTTATCGCCCATCATTACGTTTGATATTACTGCGAAAGATCTTCCTAAAAATGTTCAGACTGATACACGAACCATCAATTTAGATTTTGAATTTACCGCTTTTAAAAATAAACTCGATGAGCAAGAATTAAATCGGCAGGTTTTTAGCCTTATTATTTTGAGGAGGTTCTCGCCTCCAGAATCTTTTAATACCAGTGGTTCCGTTGTAAACAGTGTAAGTGAGCTACTTTCAAATCAGTTGAGCTATTGGATGAGCCAAATGGATCAAAACCTTGAAATTAATGTGGATTTGGGAACCATGGATGCCGAAACATTCAATACCTTTCAATTGCGTTTTTCGTACACCTTTTTGAATGGACGATTGCGGGTTACGGGCGATGGAACATTTAACAATGGAACGCAGGCATCAGCCGCCAATCCAAATCCCTCTACCATTGCAGGAGATTGGACAGTGGATTATATGTTAACAGGAGATGGAAAACTGCGCGTTAAAATGTTTAACCGAACCAATGTGAATCCGATATCATCTACCACGGGCAATGGCCAAAACGTGAACACTACTGGCGCGAGTTTAATTTATACACAGACCTTTAATAAGCTAAGCGAAATCTGGAAGCGAAATAGAAAAAAGGATGAAGAAGCGCCAGAAGATAGTGATCAAAATGAGGAAGCAATAAAAGAAGAAGAAGATGGCAGTGAATAAAGTAGTTCTACTGTTCATTCTTTTACCTTCTCTATCGCTCGCACAACAACACGACTCTACGCATACTGTAAATCGTCTAAATAAAAAACGCCTGCTCGGTTTTACCATAACTTCTGGCGTGGCGTACACAGCATCGATGGTGGGTTTGAGTAAGCTTTGGTACAGTGATTCTCCCAGCCAGCCATTTCAATTTTTTAATGATAATGCGGAGTGGAAACAGGTAGATAAATTCGGACATTTTTATTCTGCTTATCACTTAAGTGCAACTACATCGCAAGCCCTACGGTGGTGCGGTGTATCGCCACGAAAGTCAGATATTATCGGAGCGATCAGTGGCTTTGCAATGCTTGTTCCTATTGAAATATTAGACGGCAAATCCAAAGCATACGGAGCATCTGCAGGCGATTTAATTGCCAATGCTGTCGGTGCAGGATTTTACCTGGGGCAATCGTTGCTCTGGAAAGAGCAGCGCATAACGCCAAAATTTTCATTTCATACAACCTCCTATTCAGCGCTTAATCCTAATTTACTGGGTCATGATTTATCTGGTGAGATACTAAAAGATTACAATGGGCAAACGTATTGGCTATCTGTAGATATGGACAAGTTTATGAAATTTCCGCGATGGCTAAACCTGGCCGCTGGCTATGGAGCACACGGTATGGTGTACGCTCGCGATGAGCAGAACATAAACGCAGGATATTCTCCGCCTTACCGTCAGTTTTATATCGCGTTAGATTTGGATTTGACATCTATTAAAACCCGTTCGAAAGCACTTAAAACCATCCTCTTTTTTGCTAACATGATTAAAATCCCTGCACCCACCATTGCCTTTTCTACAAAAGGCATCCGCTTGCACGCGTTGTATTTCTGATTAAAAATCAGCTAAGTAAAGAGATGTATCCATTCAAATTTCCTAACTTCCTGATTCCTTAACTGATAAAACTATGAATATCATGAAGTATGTTCAGCAATTCGCTGATCAGATTGATGGCCAGTTTACTGACTACGATCACACTAAATCGGTCATTGTTGTTCCAACTACCGGACATCGCTTTCAAACGGTGGTAGCCTCAACGCAGAAAAGTCCTGTTTCAGGCCGTGAGCAAGCTTTGTTTACCTCGAAAATTTGCGAGTTTAATGCAAGCCTTGATTTGAAAATTTTATTGGAGCAAAACGCCAATTTCGATTTTTCTAAATTTATTTTAGAAGATGGCTTTCTTAAAATTGAAGCATCATGCCTTGCCGACTCTGCCTCAGAAGATCAGGTGAAAGAAATGATTCAAGAGGTTGCGCAACTGGCCGACCATTATGAAATGAAACTAACCGGGCAAGATATTCATTGATCTTTACTTGAAAGGTGAAGCAGTGAATTCACACGGTTATCCATTACCTTTACATCAGCAAGCGGCCTTATCGTCCCGATATCTATCGGGAAGGAAAGTCCGGGCAACGTAGAGCAGTGTACTTCCTAACGGGAAGGTATTCCGACTTTAATCGGGGTAACAGATAGTGCCACAGAAAACAAACTACCCATTCCCGATTTTTCGGGAGGGGAAAAGGTGAAAAGGTGAGGTAAGAGCTCACCGGTTTGATGGTGACATCAAACGCATGGTAAACCTTACGCGTTGAAAGGTCAAATAAGTCACGATCACTCACGTGGTTAGCGGCTCGTTAATTAAGTTGATTTATTAACTTAGTCGTGATGGGTAGACTGATTGAACCTGATTGCAAAGTCAGGGCTAGATAAATGATAAGGATCCGCTCTGGCGGAAACAGAACCCGGCTTATACGCTTGCTTTTATTTTTAAACCTGTCGGCCATAAAAAGCAGACAGGTTTTTTTTCAAACCCAAAAGCCACTTACCGGTTGCCGATTACTAGTAAACCGACAACCAACCACTAACCCCATTACCATGTCAAAAATATTAATTGTAGAAGATGACGTTAAGATACGCGCCATTCTAAAAGAAATTCTGGAAGAGAAAGGTCATCATGTTGAAGAAGCTGCTGATGGATTGGAAGGTTTTCGAAAGTTGGAACAGGATAATTTCGATCTCTGCATCTGCGATATTAAAATGCCGAAGATGGATGGCTTGGAAGTTTTAGATAAAGTAAAAGAAGCCGGTATTGCTACCAACTTTGTTGTGATATCCGCCCACGGAACAATTGACGTTGCTGTGCAGGCAGTAAAAAAAGGTGCCTTTGATTTTTTACAAAAGCCGTTTGATCTTGGCCGCTTGGAGATTACACTTCGAAATGCGTTAGAGAAAACCACACTCGTTAAAGAAACTAAAAACCTACGCAAAAAAGTCTCGAAGAAATATGACATGATTGGTACATCTGAGCCGATCAAAAATGTAAAAGAGATGATTGAAAAAGTTGCCCCTACCGATGCGCGCGTTCTCATTACAGGTCCAAATGGTTCGGGAAAAGAATTAGTAGCCCGGTGGATACACGAAAAAAGTAAGCGCTCTGGAGGTTCATTGGTAGAAGTAAACTGCGCAGCAATACCTTCAGAACTTATAGAAAGCGAATTGTTTGGGCATGAGAAAGGATCGTTTACTTCGGCCATCAAACAACGCATAGGTAAATTTGAATTGGCAGAAGGCGGCACACTCTTTCTGGATGAAATTGGCGACATGGGCTTACCCGCGCAAGCGAAGGTTTTGCGTGCACTACAGGAAAATAAAATTATGCGTGTGGGTGGCGAGAAAGAGATTAGTGTGAACGTAAGGGTAATTGCGGCTACCAATAAAGATTTGCAAAAAGAAATATCAGAAAACAGGTTTCGTGAGGATTTGTATCATCGTTTGAGTGTAATCCTTATAAAAGTGCCTTCTTTAAACGAACGCAAAGACGATATTGAACTGTTGGTTGAAAAATTTCTGGAAGAAATTGCCGAGGAACATGGCGCAAAGAAAAAATCGATTACTCGAAAAGGACTTGAATTGCTAAAAGAATTTAATTGGACGGGAAATATCCGCCAACTAAGAAATGTAGTAGAACGATTGATAATAATGGGCGGAGATGAAATCTCCCCCGATGATGTGAAGAAATACCTTTAGATTTTTTGATCCGTAGGGATCGCTTTCTTAGGGGCTTCTTTCTTGCTATAAGTAGGGCAAGTGTACTGACTGCATGCAGAAACAAAGGCTGCAAGGATAACGAAGGCTACGATCTTTTTCATTTGTATGAAGTTGATTGAAACAAAAATATAACTCTTTACTAATAAAACAAACCAAATGACTATAAATCCACTGGTCGATGTATGGGGTTATTCAACCATTAGGTTACATCCTCGCACATCGCTGTTATCCATTCTTCCTAAAACTTCAAAACTTCCATCGCTATAAACTTTTCCGATGTCTTCTGTTTCGATAAAAGAAATTGAATTCCAATTGGCTAAGTCGATAACGTTTATGCCAGCCGTTTCACCTAGTAACCCTTTGTGAAATGGATCCGTCAGTTCACGACCGATCACTTTCATCCACGGAGGAAGAGAAAATCGTTCAGAGTAAACCGCATAGGCTTGCGATAACAGTTCCGTCATTCCGTATTCAGAATATAGTGTTGGTACTTTAAATCCATCTTTTAGAATTTGATGAAGTTGTGCGCGGGTAATCTCTTTCCGTCTGCCCTTCATGCCGCCCGTCTCAAACACAAGACTGTTTCCTAGATCGATATCATACTTTTCAACCAAGTCAAGCAACGCAAATGACACTCCCCAAAGAATAATTTTTCTACTATCTGATTGCAGTACTTGAATATCTTCCACCAATTGATCTTGGTTATAAAGGTAAAATGCAGAGTGATCCGATTTACTTTCCGTGATAAAATGCTGCATCATAGCAATCAAAGACGAACCCTCTCGCTCCTGATAAGACGGCAGCATCGCCAGAAAATGATAGTCGGTTAGCGGACCAAAAAACATTTCAAAATTCTTTTGAGCATGTTGCCGATAGAACTTTTCATCCCTGATGTAGTGTTTGCTGGTGGATGACCCGGTTGTTCCGCTGCTTGAAAAACAATTTTCTTCTATCCAGTTTCCTGTTTTTATCAACTGTGTTTTAAAAAACGAAATGGGAAGAAATGGAATTTGCTCTAACGATTCGATTGTTGATGGGGTAATAGACATGTGTTGAAGGAATTCCTTATAGACTGGGTTATACAAAGCTTGAAGCCGGAATACATCCAAGGCAATAGCTTCGAAGGAATATTCGTTTACAGAGTATAATTTTGACTGAAAACCTTTAAAAGTATCCAAGTGTTTATCAACTTTAGCGTGAATATAAAACTATGAAACTAGCGAAAGGAGTTGTTTTCTTTTTATTATTGATCATGTTGGGGTCATGTTTCAATCCACCTGAATTTCCAATCGAGCCACAAATTGCCTTCAAAGATATTGCTTTTAAAAGAGGCGGTGCGGTCTTTGGTGATTCGCTTATATTAACACTCACTTTTAAAGATGGAGATGGTGACCTGGGATTGGATGGAAGTAATCCTTACTCATCTAGTTACCCGTTTCACCCTATTGATTATTACTTAGAGAAAGATGGTCAATTAACAAAAGTGGCTACAGAAAAAGTGTATGATAATGTACCGCCTTTATTAAAAATAGATGCCGGACAATCAGGAAAACTCGTAAGCGTTCGTACTCGAAATAAACCGGGATACGGTAACCTACCTGAATATGTGTTGCCTTATTCTTGTTCTTCGTACAACTATGATACAGTCTACATTAAGTCATTGAATAAAAGCATCTTTGATAAATCTTATAACATTGTTGATTCCGTGGTAGGTTCAGATTCGAAAATCTATCTCTTATTGGACACGCTCTACTATACCTATAATCCCAACCATTTCAACATAACAGTACAGTTTGAAACTAAGAACTCCGATGGTTCATACACAGAGTTTGATTGGAGGGAAGAATTTTGTACAACGTATGATGGTCGCTTCACAGTCTTGGCTGAAAATAAATTGCCACTAGACGGAACGTTACAGTACGCGATGACGTCAACCGGTTTTTTAAATCTATTTGGAGGCAAAACGTTACGCCTTAAAGTGCAAATAAAAGACAGAGCACGTCACGTAAGCAATACGCTTATTACTCCCGAATTTAAAATCAATTAAGTTGAATACAAATCTTTAAATTTTTGAGGGTTCACCTCATTCATTAGAGCATATACCTTTTCAAAAACATCTTCCGGGCTTGGCTTCGAAAAATAATCGCCATCAGAAGCATACGCTGGACGATGCTCTTTTCCGGTAATGGTTACAGGCTTTGAATCTAGATATTGATAAGCATCTTGCTCTTCTAACACTTTTTGCATCATGAAAGCCGTTGCTCCTCCGGGCACATCTTCATCAGCAAAAATAATTCTATTCGTTTTCTTTACTGATTCTACAATGCTATGATGAATATCGAAAGGTAATAGCGTCTGAACATCAACTACCTCACAGTGTATTCCAAATTCTTCTAAATCATCCGCAGCCTCCATTACAACCCGGCACATTGAGCCATAGGTAACAATAGTTACATCACGTCCTTCCTTCAATATTTCTGGCATTCCTAACGCCACTGTAAACTCACCAATGTTATCAGGTGTTTTTTCTTTTAACCGATAGCCATTTAAACATTCTACAATCACAGCGGTATCATCCGACTGAAGCATGGTATTATAAAAACCAACGGCTTGCGTCATGTTTCTTGGGGTTAAAATATATATTCCACGCAACGTACTCAGCATCATGCCCATCTGTGAGCCCGCATGCCAAACACCTTCTAACCGATGCCCCCGCGTGCGAATAATTAGCGGTGCTTTTTGTCCACCTTTTGTTCGATACTGCAAACACGCTAAGTCATCCGAAAGCGTAGGTAATGCATAGATAAAATAATCAAGGTATTGTATCTCGGCTATCGGCCTTAGGCCACGCAACGCTGCTCCTATGCCCTGCCCAATGATTGTACACTCACGAATGCCCGTGTCGGTAACCCGAAGCTCACCATACTTTTGTTGTAATCCTGCAAAACCCTGATTCACATCGCCAATTTTCCCTACATCTTCACCGAAAGCCAACACGAGCGGATCGCGATCTAATGCAGCATCAAAACATTTCTGCAATAATTCCCGGCCATCTACAACCGAAGCGGACTCGGAATAAATGGGATCAACCCTTTTTACCTTTAGCGCAGATTCATCTGACAGACTATACAAGTGCGAACTGTATCGATTAAAATTAGCAGCTTGAGTATTATTCAACCATTCAACCAATGCGGTGCGCACCTCACTTTCACTATCCCGAAGAAGACGTAAAGCTTTGCGTGCTGCCCGCATCGTTTCCATTCGGGTGGGATTAATAGCTCCGTTCAAATCATCTTTTAGCGCAGTTATTTCTTCACGATTAATATTCAGTTCAATTGCCTTTTTTAATAAATCGGTAACAAAATATTGGTCTCTCCGCACATCGTCCATAAAGGCTTTCCATGCGCGTTCCTTCGCTGATCGCGCAGATTGCTTTGCCTCTCTTTCAATATCATCAACTTCTTCCGGAAGAATCATTACTTCATTAATGATCCACTCCCGCATCTTTAAAATACAATCGTGTTCAGCTTCCCACTGTAAACGTTCTTTTGATTTATAGCGCTCATGCGAACCCGATGTAGAATGCCCCTGCGGTTGGGTCATCTCTTCTACGTGAAGTAAAACAGGTACATGCTCTTCACGACAAATCTTTTCTGCCCGCTGATATACTTCTAACAACGTCACATAATCCCAACCTCTTACGGTTAATATCTCAAAGCCCTTTTCGGTACTTGTTCGCTGCAAGCCAGCAAGTGCTTTCGATATGCTGCTCTTTGTAGTGTGATATTCCTGCGGAACAGAAATTCCGTACGCATCATCCCAAACCGACATTAGCATGGGTACTTGCAATACGCCAGCTGCATTGATCGCTTCAAAGAACATACCTTCTGATGTAGAGGCATTACCAATAGTACCAAATGCTATTTCATTTCCCTTATCTGAAAGATTTGTGTACGCATGCAATGCTTCATTCTGTTTAAACAGTTTAGAGGCATACGCCATACCTAACAATCGAGGCATCTGTCCAGCCGTTGGAGAAATGTCAGCACTGCTATTTTTTTGTTCTGCTAAGTTTTTCAGTTTGCCATTTTCGTCTAGCATTCGCGTTGCGTAATGTCCGTTCATTAAACGGCCCGCGGATGCCGGGTCTGCTTCTAAACTGGTGTGCGCGTAGAGTTGTGCAAAATATTGTTGAACCGTAAGTTCGCCAATGGCAAACATGAAGGTTTGATCTCGATAATATCCCGCACGGAAATCGCCTTTGCGAAAAACTTTCGCCATAGCAATCTGAGCAATCTCTTTACCATCGCCAAAAATGCCAAACTTAGCTTTGCCCATAAAGACTTCCTTGCGACCGATGATGCTTGCTTCCCTGCTTTCTATAGCTAAACTATAGTCCGCGAGAATTTCTTTCACCTTTGCTTGCGAGAATTTGATCTTTGCTTCTTTGATTGTGTTCAACATATTGTGATTTGAATGGGGAACAATCGTTAGCATCAAAAATAGGCATATCTCATAACTTTCAAAAGCATGACATAATTTGTAAGCTACCCAATTGGCATCTGCGAACCACCTATTTTTATTTATACTTCTGTAAAAAAATAAATACCAAACTTTTATTTTGTTATATCAACATTCGAGAAAATATATCCTTTATGCATTGCAACTTGATGCATTAATTATTCTGTTCTGATATTTTTTAGTTTTAAATTTTTTAGCATACTACATCATTTAATTTTCTGTTGGTGTAGCGTAGAGGTAATCAATCAACGAAGCAAAGGTAAAGCCTCCCAACTTTTGGTTCCTAAAAACTTAAACTCCTCTTTACACAAACCATCGTTTTCTATATCGTATCGAGGCGGTTCACAAAAAGCCATATTGACTTTTCCCTTCATTTTTATATGAGGATGTTAATTGACTCGATGCTGTTTGTAAATCCTTTCGAAATAGAGATTCAATCAAAATAAATGAAATTACGAGAGATTCGATTATTTACGTACATACGTTAGTATATTTGCGACCCTAAAACGATTGCAATATGATAATAGGAGTTCCCAAAGAAATTAAGAATAATGAGAACCGGGTAGCATTAACACCCGCAGGCACACAGGAGTTTGTAAAACGTGGACACACCGTTTACTTACAAAAAACGGCCGGTATAGGAAGTGGCTTTGCAGATGAAGAATATGTAAAGGCCGGTGGCAAAATGATCGAAGATGCTGCAGAGGTTTTTAACCTTGCTGAAATGATCATGAAAGTGAAAGAACCAATTGAGCAAGAATATAAGCTCATCAAAAAAGAGCAATTGGTATTTACCTATTTCCATTTCGCATCGTATGAGCCGCTGACAAAAGCGATGATTGCCAGCGGTGCTGTTTGTTTAGCATACGAAACGGTTGAACGCCTCGATGGAAGTTTGCCTTTGTTAATTCCGATGTCGGAAGTAGCGGGGAGAATGTCGATACAAGAAGGAGCGAAATATTTAGAGAAACCTTTAAAAGGTAGAGGCATTCTTTTAGGTGGTGTGCCCGGTGTAATGCCGGCAAAGGTATTGATTCTGGGTGGTGGTGTTGTGGGTACTAATGCTGCCAAAATAGCAGCGGGTATGGGTGCCGATGTAACCATTATGGATGTTAACCTTAATCGCCTACGTTATCTAGATGATGTGATGCCAAAAAATGTTCACACCATTGTTTCAAATGAATATACCATTCGCGAAATGGTGAAAGATCATGATTTAATTATTGGAGGTGTATTGATACCGGGTGCAAAAGCACCCATGTTAATTACGCGCGACATGTTAAAGACAATGCGCCCCGGAACTGTATTGGTTGATGTGGCAGTCGATCAGGGTGGATGTATTGAAACCTGCAGACCGACTACACACGAAGATCCTACCTTTATTATTGATGATGTTGTTCATTATTGTGTTGCCAACATGCCGGGTGCTGTTCCCTATACATCAACGCTAGCATTAACAAATGCTACTTTGCCCTATGCCATTCGTTTGGCGAACCTTGGATGGAAAAAAGCATCGCAAGATAATACTGACTTGCGCAATGGCTTAAACATCATTCGCGGTGAAGTAGTTTACAAAGGTGTAAGCGATGCCTTCCAACTTCCGTATTCGGATGTTAAGAATTTTTTATAAAGAGTAGGTAACTATTAAAACGAACCAGTCGCCTGGTTAAATTAGCCAGGCGACTTGTTCGTTTATAGAGTGCTACGTGATGAAAAATCGATGTTACTCTTTATCCAATTTTTTCAATCACTAAATTATGATTGGTGTAGATACAAATATCAGCAGCGATTGTAAGACTTTCGCGCACAATTTCTTCGGCTGATAAATGAGGCGCATGTTTCTTCAACGCCAATGCAGCCGATTGAGCATACATCGATCCGGAACCAATGGAGGCAACCTGATTATCGGGTTCCAATACATCGCCTGTGCCGGATAGAATTAATATTTGGTCTTTGTTAACGGCAATCAACATTGCTTCTAACCTTCGTAGAAACCGATCCATTCGCCAATCTTTTGCCAACTCAATAGCAGCACGCTTCATATTGCCTCCATAAGCATTCAGCTTTTCTTCAAAGCGATCTAACAGCGTGAAAGCATCGGCCGTTGATCCGGCAAAACCGGTAAGCACTTTTCCATCCTGAAGTTTTCGAATTTTCTTTACGTTACCTTTCGCGATGGTATTGCCCATTGTTGCCTGACCATCGCCACCGATAGAAACTTGTCCATTATGAATGACGGCCAAAATAGTTGTTGCATGAATTTTTTGCATGCGCGAAATTAATCATTCTGCTCTTTGAAAAATCAATGAACTAAAATATTCTAATTCGCGGCAAAATCTCTAATCATATCAACATTCATCCGATCATTTAATCTTTCTGAATAATGAAGTTCTTTTATTACTAATCCTTTGCCGATTAGAAACTCTGCAGGCATGGTACTAATCGACTCGCCATCGGCCATGGTGTGCATGGGTACACCAAGAGATTTTGCCTTAAAGGCAGTTTGAACAAAAGTAGTTAAGTGACTTACTGCTGATTTGTAACCAGATGTTTCCAAGCCATACGCCCCATAAATTTTTTTCTCAGGATCAGAGATCAAGGGAATGGGAGATACTTCTTTATGAAAAGAACTTCGCAATAATACATTCTCTTTCGATTCAAAAAAGAAAATCATTTCTAATCCTTTTGCCTTTAGTTCCGGCTGCACTTTGGTTAAGTTATGCACACGGATATTACAAAAAGGACAACCTGCATGTCTAAAAAATCCAAGGAATATTTTTTTGTCTTTATATTCTTCAAGATCAATCATCCTTCCATAAATATCCTTGAGGTGAAAAGTAGGCGCGATAACGTTTTGTGTCAGTTTCATAGTTAGTATTTAGAATTCCGTATTTGCATTTAGAATATAGAAGATACGATAAATTGGATCGTACTGGATTAAAAATGCCAAACATAATTACAAAAACAACCATCGAGCTTGAACCCGGGATCATAAACAACTATAAATGCTCGTGCCAGCCTGCAATGAGCAAGGTGGCACGATCAACTTTGAACTTTAAACCCGAAACGTTGAACTTTTTCTTAAATCAAAATTCGCACGGGTTCTTCTAAAAGTGATTTGAGTGTTTTGAGGAATGCTGCGCCAACCGCGCCATCGACCGCACGGTGATCGCATGACAAGGTAACTTTCATAACATTGCCTGGCACTACCTGACCATTCTTTACAATTGGCGTTTCTTTTATTCCACCAATCGCGAGAATACAAGCGTCAGGAGGATTGATGATGGCTGTGAAATCTTCAACACCAAACATACCTAAGTTGGAAACTGTAAAGGTGCTTCCCTCCCAGTCAGAAGGTTGAAGTTTTTTATCATGTGCCTTTTGTACTAAATCTTTTACCTCGACAGCAATATGCGAAAGTGATTTATTATCCGCGAAGCGAATAACCGGAACCAATAACCCATCCTTTACTGCGACCGCTACACCAATATTAATGTGATTATTCTTGCGCATCTTATCACCCAACCAACTCACGTTAACATCGGGGTTTTGACGAATGGCCGCTGCCACGGCTTTAATCACCATGTCGTTAAATGAAATCTTCACAGGGCTAATGTCATTCATGCTCTTGCGCGCTTCAATCGCTTTGTCCATGTTTATTTCCATGGTTACATAGAAGTGTGGCGCAGTGAATTTACTTTCCGCTAAACGCTTCGCAATGGTTTTGCGCATTTGCGATATAGTAGTCTCTTCGAAACTTTCTGTACCGACAATCTGCGGCAATACTACTGGGGCTGATGCTCCTTTACCAGTTGATGTTGCAGCAGGCGTTGATGATGGCGTGTACTTTTCAACATCACTTTTTGTGATGCGGCCTTGCTCGCCACTACCCGTTATCTTACTAATATCAAATCCTTTTTCTTTTGCCAAACTCTTTGCTAAGGGTGATGCCTTGATACGACCATTGGCACTATCATTTGATACCTCTTCAACAGGTTTCGCTGATGAATTTTGCTGTTGTGCTTCTGCTTTAGGTGCCGATGAAGATGCGGCAGCAGGTGCAGCACTTTTTGCTTCGTGCGCCTTCAATAAAGTTTTCCAATCAGCATCTTTCTCACCAATAATAGCAAGCACGCCATTTACCGGAACAGACTTGCCCGCTTCAACACCAATGTAAAGTAACGTACCGGCATTGTACGACTCATATTCCATTGTAGCCTTGTCGGTTTCGATCTCGGCCAACAACTCGTTTGATTTTACAGTATCGCCTACTTTTTTGTGCCAAGCAGCGATTACACCTTCAACCATTGTATCGCTCATCTTCGGCATTAAAACAATGTCTGCTTTTATTGCGCTCGTGTCAATCGTAGCTGTTTCTGCTTCAGTCTTTTCTTCTTCAGGCTTTTCTTCTTCAGGTTTTTCTGAGGCTGCAACAGGAGCCGATTTTGGTTCTGCCGCTGCTCCTCCAGATGTAGCTGCTTCAGATGCACCTTCTAATAATTTAGTATAGTCTTCTCCTTTATTTCCAACAATGGCGAGCACACCATTTACGGTTACCGCTTTGCCTTCCTGAACACCGAGATAAAGTACAGTACCTGTATTGAACGATTCATAATCCATCGTGGCTTTGTCAGTTTCGATTTCTGCCATCAACTCACCCGACTTCACAGTATCTCCCACTTTCTTGTGCCATTTGGCTACCACGCCTTCGGTCATGGTATCACTCATCTTGGGCATGCGTATTATTTCTGCCATGTTTCTTTCTGATTTTAGATTTTAAATCAATTATTCCTCTTTGCAAAGGTTTGAATTATGATAATTCGGATTAAGCTTCCAAAAATAGTTATAAAAGGTGATTTTCAAGGAGTTTTAAATGCTAATTCAATGGTTGCTCTGGACTAAAGTCCAATTCACGAGTTGCATACAAACCACGCACTAAAGTGCGTGGTTATTGCGTACAATATATTAAGTGTCCATTAGCTTTGATAAGACCGATATCGATCCACTCAATTTAATTTGTTTTTTTCAACCTAATACCTACAAATTTCAGTTAATGGTTTTAAACTGCGGTACTAATTGAGAATTTACTTTTGTAACAATAGCATAGGTATTGAATCAATTCGAATTCAGCACGTGAATAATAACCATGCACATTAGTGCATGGTTATTAAGTGAGATGTATTACCAGCTTTAGCCATGAAAACATACTCACGGATATAAGTGATAGGGTAGCGTCCGTTTTTAAATGTTCTAAAAATTAAATGTTCCAATCAATATTTCAAATTGACTCGCAGAGGGACGTATTCCATAGGCATAGCGGAAACCAATATCGAATTGAGGAAGAAAACGCATGACGTTGAAATCAAATTTTACCTCCACCCCCGTTGATGTGTACGTCTGGCTAGCAGATCCTGATGGAGAAGTATTCGATCCAAAACCATAATCAAAAAACACATTTGCTCGTATGCGTTGAATGTTCAACAAAGGACCAATCTGAAAATCTGGATAACATAACGGCAATGTATAATTGCCCGACATTGAATAGAAATTTTCAAATCTCGAAACCGATTGACCGCGCGGCAAAGGTATTTTATTTCGGAATGTATAATTATTTAAACCTTCCCCAGTAGAAACTGTTACGGGATTAATCTGTGCATGTTGGTATGCCCCATACCCCCACAACGAATGATGCTTGACTAATCCTGGAAAATAAGCAACACTATATAATGAGAACTGAGTTCCGCTAAAGTCTCCTCCAAATGGGGTATTGTATGCATTCAGATATAAACCCTGCCCCCACTTGCTATTAATATCACGTCTGCTCTTTTTTAAAGCGCGATATGCTGTTAAACCAAAATGATTATACAGAAGATTTCCATTGTCGAGATAATCTCTAAAGAAATATTGTGGGTAGTTGGATGGCAACAATCTTCCTCCGCCATCAATGCTATTCTTAAAATCGGTTATAGCGCTATAGCCAAAATAGTTTGAGATAGAAACACTGCTATAATATTTCGAATGGGTCAGTACCCACGGAATTCGTAGACCTACCTCTACCGTTGTTTCCTTCCATTTAAAATTAAGATTTTCCTGTGTATTAAAAGCCGTGTCTATACCCACTACCTTGTCATACTTAATGTCTCCCTTATTATCAGATCGATTACCCTTCGTGAAATTCACATCTATAATCGGATATAAACCTTGATAACTTATGCCAGCCTTCCACGCGCTTGTGCGTTCATTTAAATCATACAAGTATCCGGCATTAATGCTGGTGGTACTTAATAAATCGCGAGACGAAATACCCAATCCTAAATTCACTAAGTTATTATCTACATATGGCCCCCAACTGTATGGATTAATAATGCCTTTTAGTTTCGAATATTTTTTTGCAGGCAAAAGAGTTTGAGGAATGCTGTCGAACAAATGCGGATGTTCTTCCTGATCTGCCAAATGTTGGTATAGATTTTTCGTATCATCCTTTTCAATAAATGCTTTCCAAGATGTTGGCGCGAGTGAAATTTTAACAACATCTAATCCATCACGGTTTTGTTCGTTGTAATACATTTCTTTTCCATCCTTTGATATCGATGGATTGTACGCGCCATATTTACTGGAGGTAACTTGCAATCGTTTTTGATTTTCAATATCCCAAACATAAATATTATCGATGCCTGATATCGGTGAATTAAAAAAAACATAATTCCCTATCATGATTGGATGGCCAACATTTTCTTGAGAAGGTGAGAACAACTCTTCTTCATTACCCGATTTAACATCAATCAATGAAATTGTTTTTCCTGAAGAGGATGTTTTGAGCACAACTATTTTATTTCCATCATTCGACCAGCGTGGCATCGAGTAAAAATTATTTTCAGAATTTGCAAACTCACGGATTACCTTTCCTGTATTAAAATCAAGCAACAGCAAAGCAGTTTGATACTCTTTCGATGAACGCACGGCCACAATTTTATAGCCATCGGGCGAAAGTGCCACCCCACTTAAACGCTGGTGTCTCCCACCGATTATCCAGTTCTTTTTTGATATAACATCATATCCTTTTATTAACGAGTACGTGCGCACACCCCAACGCGGATCGTAACCATACTCACTCCACACTACTTTTGAATTCGCGGTAGAAAGCATTCCGGCATCATTTACAAAACCTGGAGTAAATGCTGTCGTCTCTTTCCCGTCTTTCAACACTACATATTGATCAATATCACCAATGCCACTTTTCTTCACCAGAATATTTCCATTCTCTAAAGGTTGAGGATATTGATAGTCGGTGTACGTTTTACCTTTCCTATTATTCACTTTTTCAAAAGAGGTAATCTCAAGTTGATCAATTTCTTGCTGCCATTCTTTCTTTAACGTTGCCGCCATGTCGCGATAGAGTGCGGGCACGTGCATTCCTGTTTCCTTATTAATGGCATTCGAAAAAGCAAACGGTAAGAACGGAACATTCCAAGTTCGTGCTGTTATCTTGCCCCAGATTTCAGGATCATTTGTTTTTCTTCTCAGATAACTCACCATGTGAAAGCCCAGAACATAATGATCGGGGATGTTGTGTTTATAAGACCGAACATATTGCTTATGGTAATTGAAAGTTCGTCCTTCCATTAAGTTTGTTTTAAAAACCAATCCGAAATTCGGTATGCGCCCGCGTCCACTTTGTGTAAAGGCAGTCTCCGTTGCTACTGCATCGCCTTCCCAAAACCATTGCGGAACAGATACCTGTGCCATACCGGCAAGCGTTGTATTACCAAATAAATAATATAGCACTTTATTGAAGCCACGCTTCGCGTGTTGAAACTGTACAACATGTCGGTACTCGTGCGCGGCAAGAAGGTTTAGCCAGTCGTTGGTGCCGATAAAATTATAATCTTGAGCCGGCATGGTGAAAAACTCCGATCTTCTTGGCAGGATAGAAACAAATGCGTTGGATATTGATGATTGATTTTGAAGAATTACGGAAATTTTTTTTGGCTTGCTACCCAGGGTTCTTGCTTCAGGATCGTGAATATGCTCCAATGTATTGGCCATGCGTTGTGCCTGCATTTCAAAACCTTTCGGATAGATTACTTGGAAGTTAGGGGTATTAACCTGATACCACTTTAAACTTGGTGGGTTGTTTGATAAAACCGTTTGAGAGAAGGTTTTGAAGTTTAGTCCTGCAACGAAGATTAGGAGAAGGAAGAAATGGAATGGTTTGAGGGTTGAGGTTTGAGGTTTGAGGTTTGAAGTTCCAAGTTCCAAGTTCAAGGTTCTAAGTTTCAGGTTCAAGGTTATGGTTGGATTCATTTGAACTTCTCTCCAGTTAGTTTTTAAGCCAAGATACTTCGACCCTTTTTGTTCCATCTGTTCATTAATCAATTATGAAAGATGAAACTCCATTTTGTTAAATGCAAGGCAGAAGATAAAGTTAATTGTAAATCGTTAATCGTGGGTGTGAGTATGATCTTCACTTCGAAACTCATTTACCGAAGCTTAAAACCTTAAGACTATTAACGGATAACGATTAACGATTAACGAATACCTCACGCAACAAACTCAGAACCATCCGAAATATGCTTTACAAAAAGTCGCTTGGCAACGGGCATCAACGTTTCTGTAAACGGAAATTTCATCTTCGATAGAATTAAATAGGTAGCGGGATTGGGCAGGTCTGTAAATCTCTTAATCAGACCGAGCTTTAATTGTTCATAGGTATTCACCGTGTTCTTGGTAATGGTATCAATGTATTCGGTGTTGAGACTTCGTAGTTGATCTTGGCTGTCGCCAAAAATACTGATCTGGTAACGATACAATTGTGTTTCCTTTTCCGGAGGCTGCGTAACAAAGAGATAACCTTCCTTGGCATATAAAGGTGTTACACCAATCGGAGAAATTTTGCATTGCGATTCTACATATTCATACAGTACAGAACCGTCTTTCAATGAGTCGGACAATTGAGGTAACGCGAATTCAATAATGCTTTCAAGTTCACTCATTACAGCATCATCATCAACTAGTTTTCGATAACTTAATTCGAGGCGATTAAAATCTTCTATTGAAATTTCTTTTGGAAACGATTCACGTATCAACGATTTGTTCTCTTTGATGGAGACCAGATTTCGATAATGGAAAACTAAATCTGACATAAACGGATAAAGCTCAGTTCGATTGAATGACTTCTGAACTGTTTGGAGGTAGCCCATTAAAAGGTATTTCTTGTATTCAAAATCAATCAATCCCTGGGTAAGCCAATCTTTCGATAATTTTTCCATTGTTGATTTGGTTAAAGAATAAATTCCTTTGTAATACTAATCTGCCTGTCTTTTCGAAATAAATTTTTCCCTTACTCTTTGGTTAATGTGTCTGATTAATTTTTTATTAACGGGCATCTCTAAAAACTCCTTTTTTATTAGCCTCATCCCCTGCCTTCTCCGGTTGAGAAGGGTAAGCGGAGATTTTTAGAGATGCCTTGAATTAGTTAACATCAATATCGTTTAAAGATTTCCTTTCTTCATTTCGTTAGCCGCATAGTCAGCCGACCGAGCCGTTAAAGCCATATAGGTAAGCGATGGATTTTGCGTTGATGTGGAAGTCATGCACGCGCCATCGGTAACAAATACATTTTTGCACTCATGCAACTGATTCCATTTATTCAACAACGATGTTTTAGGATCAAGGCCCATGCGCACTCCGCCCATTTCATGAATGTCAAGACCCGGTGCTTTATGTGTGTCTTCTTTTCTTATGTTGGTAAAGCCTGCTTTAGTGTACATCTCACTGAGCTGTTCAAAAAAGTCTTCTACCATTTTATCATCATTATCATCATACGCCACATCAATTTTTACTAGTGGCACTCCCCATGCATCTTTTTTCTCAGCATCGAGGCTGAGCAAATTGCTTTCTTTCGGAATGGTTTCGCCCATCATGTGAGAACCAACATACCACGGGCCGTATGATGGCGTATCTAAATTACCTTTTAACGCTTCGCCCATACCTTCCCAAGAATTGGATTGATATCGACCCGCAGAAAAACCGGAAGCATAACCGCGAAGGAAATTGGTTTCTTGCTTCAATACATTTCTAAAGCGAGGTATGTAAGCAGAGGTAGGTCTTCCGCCTGTTGTTTTGGTATCCAAATATCCATCATACTGCGCGGAAATATTTGCGCGGTAGTTATGAAAGGCAAAGTATTTACCTAACAAGCCATTATCATTTCCTAATCCATTTGGAAAGCGACTTGATTTTGAATTCATTAAAATAAGATTGGTATTTATAGCAGACGCATTTACAAAAATTACCTTTGCATAATACTCGATCGCTTCTTTTGTATTGGTATCAATTACCTTAACGCCAGAGGCTTTACCTTTTTGTTCATCGTAGATAATTGAGTCCACCACTGAGAAAGGTCTTAACGTAAGATTACCTGTTTTTGCAGCCCAAGGTAACGTTGAAGAATTGCTACTAAAGTATCCTCCAAAAGGGCAACCTCTCTGGCAAAGATTTCTGTTCTGACATTGAACCCTCCCTTGATCTTTATGAATTTGCTGAGGCTCTGTTAAGTGTGCGCAACGTCCGTAAATAACATGGCGATCTTTATACGTTTTGGCTATAAAATCTTTAAAGTAATTTTCCACGCAACTTAATTCGAGTGGTGGTAAAAATTCGCCATCAGGCAGAACCGATAATCCATCTTTATTTCCGGAGATACCGGCAAACTTTTCAACGTAACTATACCACGGTGCTAAATCACTATATCGAATTGGCCAATCTACTGCAAAGCCATCGCGTGCCGGACCTTCAAAATCAAAATCACTCCAACGTTGGGTTTGTCTCGCCCACAAAAGCGATTTACCTCCAACTTGGTATCCCTTAATCCAATCGAACGGTTTTTCTTGAATGTAGGGATGTTCATTATCCTTAACAAAAAAATGTGCAGCATCTTCATGAAATGCATAACACTTACTCACAATCGGATTCTCTTCTTTTACCGCTGCTGGTATTTCACCACGATGTGCAAATTCCCACGGCTTCATGTTGGTTGTGGGGTAATCGATTAAATGTTTGACATCACGGCCACGTTCGAGCACGAGTGTCTTTAACCCTTTTTCTGTAAACTCTTTTGCCGCCCAGCCACCACTCATGCCGGAACCAATTACAATTACATCGTACGTGCGATCATTTTTTGAATCTTGAAGATTTGCCATTTTATAAAATTAGGAAGGATTAGAAATAGGTACACAGCCTTTAAACTTGCCGGGTATTATTTTATAATCGCGCATGTTGGTTAAATAATATTCTGAAGTTGTATATCCACGAAGTGTAAATTGTTTCATGGTTCTGAAAAAGAAATTGACTTCCTTCTCTTCTTTGCTCGCATCTAAATCGATAAGAAATTTCGCACGACTTGCGGTATCCATTTCGGTGAATCCTCTTTTATTTTGTGTCTTGGCAAGCTCAACAAACTGCTGCATACCTAACAGCCATTTCTCCTGATCTTGCTTTGACATACAATCGTCAATCATTCGGGCTGTATATTCATGTGTGGAAGTATCTTTCTTTCCTTCAGCATTGTTGGGCATGGGTATAATGGTTTCAGAAATCAAGGCAAGCATTTCATCCTGATCTTCGTTAACCCGAATGTTTTTAAACAAAGGTGATGGTCCGCTCTCGCACCCAACCAGCGCGGGCGCTAATGCAATTGCGCCTGATGCAAATGCCATTTGCTTTAATAAAGTCCTTCTACTAATCATATGCATTGGAAATTTTAAAAGCCTAAAGTAGGATTAATCAGCTATCAATAAAAACCGTTAACAGAATTTTGGTGAGGTGGGTTCTTTGTTCATAACAATAGTGATTTTCGATATCAATTATTCCATACCTTCGGATACTAAAAAAACCAACAACATGAAGAATTTATTTCAATTGGCGTTCGTATGCATGGCGAGCATTTCATTTCAGATAGGGAATGCGCAATCGACTACAAATGCAGATATCGCGGTATCGCTTAATCACATCGGTATTTATGTAACCAACTTAAAGAACAGCACTACCTTCTACGAAAACATCTTAAACCTTAAACAAATACCGGAGCCTTTTCACGATGGCAAGCATATTTGGTTTTCCATTGGCGTGGCCGGGCACCTTCATTTAATTGAGGGCGAGAAGAAGGAATTGGTGCGCGATAAAAATGATCATTTGTGCTTTAGCGTAAAGTCTATTGAAGCCTTTATCGCTAACCTTTACAAGCATGATATTGAATACACAAACTGGCCCGGCACAGCGAAGGAACCCACCGTTCGTGCTGATGGCGTGAAGCAAATTTATTTTAAAGATCCTGACGGACATTTGATTGAGATCAATAATGACACATCCGTGAAGTGATTACTTTTAACTGACTATAGTCATTCTGGAACCTGATTGTATTGGTTGGTCTAACTACTGCCTTATTAATAAACCGAACCGTTTTACCTTCATGACAAAACGGGATTTTGTTCACGTTAAAGCCAAAATCAAACCTGCCAAGCCTGCCAAGAGGTCTGTTATTGCAACCGCATAGAAGGTTGGAGCTGCCAGTTTGTAGAAATTTTGTCCGTTATTGCACCTCCTTTTGGCCATGGCATACAACGTGTTAAAGCGGAAGGGCAACTCTAAAATTGTTTAACCTTTAAAATCATTCATGTATATGGCAAAAATCAATTTCAAACCCAATGAAGATCGCGTGCTTATTGAAGCCGCAGAAGCCGAGACTAAAACAGCGTCTGGTCTTTTCATTCCAGACACTGCAAAAGAAAAACCTCAAAAAGGTAAAGTTATTGCTGTTGGCGAAGGCATGAAAGACAAGCCAGTAACCGTAAAAGTAGGCGATAATATTTTGTACGGTAAGTATGCTGGTACTGAAATCACGATCGATGGCAAAGAGTACCTTATCATGCGTAACTCTGACATTTTCGGAAGTATTTAATTAATCCAAAACAATAACCAATCATGGCAAAAGAAATAACCTTTGACACCTCTGCAAGAGATAAGATAAAGAAAGGCGTTGATAAATTAGCGAACGCAGTAAAAGTAACGCTTGGTCCTAAAGGGCGTAACGTTATTTTGGATAAGAAATTTGGTGCACCTACTGTTACAAAGGATGGTGTATCCGTTGCAAAAGAAATCGAATTGAAAGATCCGATCGAAAACATGGGCGCTCAATTAGTGAAAGAAGTTGCTTCTAAAACTGCTGATGCAGCTGGTGACGGAACAACAACGGCAACGGTTTTAACACAAGCAATCTACTCGCACGGAATAAAGAACGTAGCCGCTGGTGCAAACCCAATGGATTTGAAGCGTGGTATCGACAAAGCTGTTGCGGCTGTTGTTGAAAATCTAAAGAAACAATCCAAGAAAATAAAAGACTCAAGTGAAATAGCACAAGTTGCTACCATTTCTTCTAACAGCGATGAAACCATCGGTAAGATGATTGCAGATGCAATGGAGAAAGTAGGTAAAGACGGTGTGATTACAGTGGAAGAAGCAAAAGGAACTGAAACTGAAGTGAAGACCGTAGAAGGTATGCAGTTCGACAGAGGATACCTTTCTCCTTACTTTGTTACCAACACGGAGAAAATGGAAGCTGACTTAGATCAGCCTTATATTTTGATCTACGATAAGAAGATCAGCAGCATGAAAGAACTTCTTCCAATTCTTGAGCTAACGGCACAAACCGGCAAGCCTCTTGTGATTATTGCTGAAGAAGTTGAAGGTGAAGCATTGGCTACTTTAGTAGTGAATAAAATCCGTGGTGCTCTAAGAGTAGCTGCTGTTAAAGCTCCTGGCTTTGGCGATAGAAGAAAAGCAATGTTAGAAGACATAGCAGTGTTAACTGGCGGTAAGGTAATTGCTGAAGAGCAAGGCTTGAAGTTAGAAAATGCTACGTTGGAAGATCTTGGTCGTGCTGAGAAAATCAACATCGATAAAGACAATACAACCATCGTAAATGGTGCTGGTAAAAAACCTGATATCCAATCTCGCATTGGACAAATCAAAGCGCAAATCGAAACCACTACTTCTGATTACGATAAAGAAAAATTACAAGAGCGTTTGGCTAAACTTTCTGGTGGTGTTGCTATCCTTTATATAGGTGCCGCTACTGAAGTTGAAATGAAAGAAAAGAAAGATCGTGTTGACGATGCGTTGCATGCAACACGTGCTGCCGTTCAAGAAGGTATTGTCCCTGGTGGTGGAGTGGCTTACATCCGTGCAATCGAAGCATTGAAAAATATCGAAACACTTGGATTATCCAACGAAGATCAGGCAACAGGTGTTAACATCGTTCGCCTTTCTTTGGAAGCTCCATTGAGAACAATCGCTGAAAACGCTGGTCAAGAAGGTTCTGTAATTGTGAATAAAGTTCGCGATGGCAAGAAAGACTTCGGATACAACGCTCGCGACAACAAGTTCGAGAACTTCTTTGATGCCGGAATTATCGATCCTACGAAAGTAACTCGTCTTGCATTGGAGAACGCAGCTTCTATCGCTGGTTTGTTGTTAACAACAGAAGCCGTAGTTTCAGAAATTGCTGAAGAGTCATCATCAGCGCCTGCTATGCCACACGGTGGTGGAATGGGTGGAATGATGTAATCGTCATTGAGAATAAAATTAAAAAGGCTTCATCGAAAGGTGAAGCCTTTTTTTTTGTTTCTGGTGCAAGCGTCCCGCTTGTACCTTACTAATTTCAGCGTCCGCTGAAGTGTACAAACTAATGACACTAACAGTGCACATGCATTGGTTGATTCAATAGTTACGAAGTAATTAAATTCTATTAATCAAGCGGACGCTTGAAAAAAATAAACACACAAGCGAACGCTTGCGCGAGAGAAGGCTTCATCGAAAGGTGAAGCCTTTTTTTGTTTCTGGTAAAGGCGTTGTTTCTGGTGCAAGCGTCCCGCTTGTACCTTACTAATTTCAGCGTCCGCTGAAGTGTACAAACTAATGACACCAACAGTGCACATGCATTGGTTGATTCAGTAGTTACGAAGCAATTAAATTCTATTAATCAAGCGGACCCTTGAAAAAGATAAACACACAAGCGGACGCTTGCGCGAGAGAAACATCTTTCACTATATTGGCTTTTAAATACTTATCGATTCTATGATTATTCACAATACTTTCTCCGACTTCATTTTGTTTCTTTATGTACACGCTGCTCATTCCGACAGTAGTTACGATCCCACTGAAATGGCGGTAATCAAAACAA
>JBBRFY010000030.1:0-25459 GCA_038241205.1 Cytophagales bacterium | reverse complement strand
TAATGTTTTAAGTTTATTTGACTCCGGAGGAGTCACCTCTTTGTGTTCGTCAATAACATCATTGTAACAATCAAACATAAAATAGCTATTGCATTCGGAAATAGGCGGCTCCGCTGGGCCTGGATTGACTAAACTAAATATTGCTACAAAGAGATCGCTGCGCTGCAGCAAGGGTTCTGGTGTGTACTGCTCCGGAGGAGCAACCTGTTTGTAGAAAATAATGTTTTAAGTTTATTTGACTCCGGAGGAGTCACCTCTTTGTGTTCGTCAATAACATCATTGTAACAATCAAACATAAAATAGCTATTGCATTCGGAAATAGGCGGCTCCGCTGGAGCCGGATTAGCTAAACTAAAAATATCTACAAAGAGATTGCTGCGCTGCAGCAAGGAGCCTAGTAGAATTTTAGGTAAGGTAAATGATAATTTTTTTTCACACCTCTACTTATTCTCATTAGTGATTTTTAAATTGACTCCTCTAAATTTCTGTAATAGCCTAAGTTCAGAAATCAAATCGATACCGATTATCGATGGTGCGATGAATTAAATCAAGACCTAATTTTTTCTTCAGACTTTGAATGTACACTTCTATAGAATGTTCGAAGAGGTAAATTTCTGATCCCCAAATATTGCCAAGTAAATTTTCTTGCGATATTATTTTATGTGGATTCTGTGCAAAAAAGAAAAGCAGTTGAAACTCTGGTTTGCTCAATGTTATTTCATGATCACCCAATCGAACAGAATTTGATTTTCTAAAAATCTGAAGTTTACCTACCCTTAACTCGAGAATACTTTTGCGAATAATAAATCTTCGTCTCAACACGGTGCTTACTTTATAGGTAAGGGCACGCAGACCAATTACCTTTTCAATATAATCGTCACCTCCTGTATCCAACGCGGCTTCATGATAATAACTTTCTGATTTTGCCGTAAGAAAAAAAATGTAGGTTTCTTCAAATCGTTTCATTTTTCGCAATGCACGACATACCTCAATGCCATTCGGGTGTGGCATCATAATATCAAGAATGATCAGATCGGGCGAAAAGTCTTTTGCGGTCTCTATAGCATCGCTACTATCTGACAATGTTTTTACTTTAAAACCTTTTCGCTCGAGATTATATTCCAACAACTCTAAAATGTCATGATCATCATCTACAACCAATACTCGAAACGGTTTTTTCTCTCGCATAATTCGTGTTCGCACGAAAATACGATTGCACTGTTATTTGAAATTTAAAATGAAATGATGTTGATGTGATCATTTCAACACGAACGCGTTGCACTATTAACACAATCTTTCAACCAACTTACTTCTTGCCCAACTTCACTGCGCGCGCTACGGCATCAGCAGTAATATTCTGATAGTTGACTGAAACGATTGAAGGTGTTTCGATCCACTCCAAAATTTTCTCAAGATTTTTCTTCTTCATTTTTTTCAACACCGGCACACCCATTTGCTTTAACGAAGCTGCATTGTAATGTTGTTCAAGTTGCGATTTCATCGGAACAACCATTAGCTTCTTGCCAAGGTAAAGTGCTTCCGCGGGTGTCTCAAATCCTGCTCCGCATAAAACACCTTTACACGATGTCATGCTCTCAGCAAATTGATCTTTGTTAACGGGAAACACAGAAAGCTTTCCAACATGATACGGCTTGCGGGCGTGCTTCGAAAAAATATGCCACTGTACATTGCTAATCTTCGAAAGAATAGGTACCAATTTCTGATCATCATACGAAGGAAGGTAAACGGTGTAATGTTCTTTCGTTTCAACTTTCGCTTCGCGAACTGTAGATCGTATAACCGGAGTAAAAATATTCTTATCGTATTTTTCAAAATGAAAGGAAACGTATTCATCTACAGGTGCATAATGATGCAACAACCACTCGCCTACCGGATCTATCTTTTTCGGAGTGGGTACCTTACTTGACAACAAAGCAGATTGATGACTCAATCCTACACACGGTATTTCACGTTTCCGACAAGCCCATGCGGTGATGGGTTCAAAATCGTTAATTACTAAATCGTACTTATCAACCGGAAACCGTTTCATTTCCTTGTACACTTCCTTGGAACTGTTTTGCTTAAAGGTTTTTAAAAAGTCAATGCCACCACTTTTTCCGAAAAAGAAACTCAGGCCCTTTGATTTATACTTAACAGGATATGAAAGTTTAATATCCGCTTGTGCGCCACTGACAAAAAGATCAAGCGCTCCATATTCCTTTAGTATCGGAATAATATCTTCAGCACGTGCCAGATGCCCGTTACCTGTACCTTGTATGGCGTAAAGTATTTTCACTTTTTGATTGTTAAGAATTCGTTTACCATGTCTTTAAAAATCTCATCATTATCAAGCTTATGCTGAAGACGTTTTGGCAATTTCACTGCCTGTGCTTGCTTATCTTCCGCATATCGATATATCTTCCATTCTTTACCATCAAACTCCAATGCGGTTAGGTTCTCAATCCAGTCTCCCGAATTTAAATACAGTACGCTTCCCTTTTCGTTTTCTATTTTCTTGATTTCTGGATGATGGATATGGCCACAAATTACATAGTCGTAACCATTCTCTATCGCTATATCGGCAGCTGTTTTTTCAAAATTATTTATAAAACTAACAGCCGACTTCACACTATCCTTCACTTTTTTTGAAAGCGATATTTTCTCTCTCCCTAATCTATTTAAACACCAGTTCACAAAGGTATTGATCACAATTAAAGTATCGTAACCAACAGCACCAAGCTTGGCCAACCATTTTGAATATTGCATGGTAACATCGAATACATCACCATGAAAAATCCAGGCACGTTTACCCGCCAACTTCATAACCACTTTGTTGTTGATATGAAATGAACCAAGTCGAAAGCCCGCAAACTTTCGAAGCATCTCATCATGATTTCCGGTAAGGTAAATGATTTTTGTATTCTTGGCCAGCAGCCCTGTGATGTGTTTGATTACCTGCATGTGCGACTTGGGCCAATAGCGTTTGCTAAATTGCCACATGTCGATGATATCGCCATTCAGAATAAGTTTTTTGGGGTTGATTGTTTTGAGATAACGAAGCAGCTCTTCAGCGTGACAGCCGTAAGTTCCAAGGTGTATGTCCGACAATATTACGAGCTCTACATCTCGCTTTTTTTTCTTACCCATGTTTGCTTATCCTGATCTCGTAAGGTAACGTACCTTTCCGAAATCTCAAACCAAAACTTATAAAGAGGAGTCTTAAAACAAAAGTAAAATCTTCTGGATGAAGGATGTACTACGGTGTGTTATGAAATTGTTACTGATTCTTAGTATCGCCACGAATGGTCGAATGGTTGCTGAACTTCTTTTGCATTTATTCGTGCATTCGTAGCAATTGGATTAAAACTTAAACCGCAGATATTTAATCTTCTCTCCTTTGCTGGCAAACATCTCTTCGTATTTGGTTTTAATATCAAAACACTCCGGGCGAAGATCAGATTGATAGACGTCATCGGTGAACTTGTAATCGGAAATGTCTTTTCGATTTTCAAGTTCTTCTAATGTAAATTCATAAAAACCTGTGTTGTCAGTCTTTAATCGGAAATAGCTTCCAGGCTTAAGCAAGTCTTTAAACTTGTTTAAAAAGCGGCTGCTCGTCAATCTTCTTTTAATATCGCGCTTGCGCGGACGCGGATCCGGAAAGGTTAACCAGATTTCATCTAACTCACCGGGTTCAAAAAAATTATCAATTAACAAAATGGGTGTTCTTAGAAAGGCCACATTGGTAAGACCTTGCTCAACGGCTAAGGTACTGCCCTTCCATATTCGTTCGCCTTTTATATCAACACCAATAAAATTCTTTTCAGGAAAAAGTTTTGCCAAACCAATGGTGTATTCCCCGCGGCCGCAGGCTAATTCTACTGTAATCGGGTTGTCATTTTTGAAATAAGTAGAACGCCAATTACCTTTTATACTTTCAAAAATATCTTCTTTCGATCGCTCAATTACATTACTTCGCTCTTCAATTATTCTAAACCGCTCCTGCTTTCTTTTCATAAATTTTCAATTTCTGCTACCACAAAAGTGCTCCCGCCAATAAAAATCATATCATCGGCTGATGCCTTATCTTTTGCCCGTGTAATCGCTTCGTTCACATTCTTAATATCAATTCCTTTCAATCCAATTCTTTCCGCTTGGTCTTTCAATACTGATGCCTCTAACGCTCTCGGAATTTTTGCCTCGCAAAAATAGTATACCGCTTCTGCTGGTAAAAGTTTTAGAATGGCGCTGATGTCTTTGTCTTTCACCATACCAATTATCATGTATAGCGTATTGTAGTGCTGTGCGCGAATTTGTTTTACAATCTCTCTAATTCCATCTTCGTTGTGGCCGGTGTCGCAAATGATTAATGGCCGATCGCCCAACTTCTGCCATCTACCTTTCAAACCAGTTTGACGAACAACATTTGCCAATCCATGCACAATAGATTCATTCGGAATATTCCAGCCTCGTGATTTTAAAATATCAATAGACTTTAAAACACCTGCTACATTTTTTTGTTGATAGAAACCCTGAAGAGGCAATTTCAATCCATCAAACACAATCGAATTATTCTTTGAAATTTTAAGAAGAATTTCTCCGTCATCTTCACATCGCTCTACAGTATAATCATCGGCCGCAAAAAAAAGTGGAGCATGTTCAAGGGCAGCTTTGTTTTCAAATACAATATCAATATTTGTTTGCCTTTCGCTTACTACTACCGGAATATTTTCTTTTATAATTCCTGCTTTCTCAGAAGCGATTTTCTCCAATGTATCACCCAAAATATCTTTATGATCCCACCCAATATTGGTGATCAAGGATAACTCTGGTGTAATAATATTGGTGGAGTCTAGTCGCCCGCCAAGTCCTACTTCAATAATAGCAATGTCTACCTTTTCCAAAACAAAGTATTCAAACGCCATGGCAACGGTAGTCTCGAAGAAAGATGGCTTTATATCTTCAAGCACATGTTGCATTCGATTCACAAAATCAATAATGTAATGCTGCGAAACCGGAACGCCATTGATACGAATTCGCTCCGTAAAATCTTTTAAATGAGGTGAAGTATATAAACCCGTTTTACATCCAGCGGACTGAAATATAGAGGCGAGCATGTGCGATGAACTGCCCTTTCCATTGGTGCCCGCAACATGAACGGATTTAAATTTCGATTGTGGATTTCCAACCGCCTCACATAATAGTAAAGTATTGCTTAGGTCGGCTTTATAGGCAATTGATCCAATACTCTGAAACATAGGTAGTTTCTCGTACAAAAATTCAAGCGCCTCAGCATAGGTATTTACCATGGCGCGAAAATACAGGTTCTTCGGATAATTTTTGTGAGATAAATTTGATATGTAAATTTTGGGGTGCCGTTGATTTATTGATAGCGCCCAGACAACCTTTATAAACTGACGCTTGATTTAAGAGCTCCGTATATAAACATAGAACGTTCACCTTTATGTACTTTCAGTGCAGGTGCGCGAATTTGAAATTGCATTTCATCGGCAAATGGCTGGCGCGCATTTAGAGTTTCAGAAGGCAGCCCCGCTTGGGGCGGGTCTGCCTTCTGAAACGTATTTATCCATCACCACATCCTGCAAAATGCAGGATGTGGTGATGGATTTTTTTTGCACGCCTGCTTTTTAAATAAGGCTAAAAATTTATCATTCCGCGCAACAGCACAACTTACTTCTGTGCGATGCCTTTGCTTACGGGCAACATCATTACAAAATATTGTAGCGATGCAAAAATTATCATGGCTGACTTAATCAAATTGTTTGTAGCGTACTGGGTAAAATACCGAGAAGATTTTGAACTACACCGAACACTCCTTAAAAATCCCTTGCATAAACTATTTGTTACGCGTTACTTGCAAGTTGATTAATTTATAAGGTGTGTTCTGGACTCGGGATTTTGGCGTATTCGAAATAATTTTCTCTTTTGCCTTTGTGGTATTTTATGTGTTGTACTTGGTACGTGTCATTCGCATCGCCAGGCAACTCAATAGTTCTTACGGAAAAATGTTCATTAAGCTCTTTTTACGAACGCTATATTTTGCCTTGTTTCTTATAGCCGTTTTGGGTCCTTCCTTTGGAGGATCGAAGAAAGAAGTTAAATCGGTTGGAAAAGATATTATGTTTTGTGTGGATCTTTCAAAATCGATGGATGCTTTCGATGTGCAGCCTACCCGATTAGAAAAAGTAAAATATGAAATAAAGAAGATTGTCGAGGCGTTTAATTCAGATCGAATCGGTGTCGTGATTTTCTCGTCTGAAGCGTTTATGCAATGCCCGCTTACCTATGATCAGAATGCTCTTAACCTCTTTATCGAAACCATGAACTCATCATTAGTGCCGGCATCGGGAACAGATTTCGGGCCGCCCCTTCGAATGGCATTAAAAAAGTTAGATGAGAAAAGCGATGGATCACCGAACGAAACGAAATCGAAAGTGATTATACTGATTAGTGATGGCGAAGATTTTGGCGAAGAGACAGATGACGTGACGCGAGAAGTAAAAGACCGTAGCATAAAGCTTTTTACATTGGGTGTAGGCACAGAAAAGGGTGGAAACATTTATGCCAATAATAGATTGAAGTCGGACAGACAAGGGAATACAGTGGTTACAAAATTAAATCCGAAAGAATTGCGCCAACTGGCGAATGAAACCGATGGAGAATATTTTGAAATTAACGAAAGTCGGAACGATGTTTCGCGTTTAATTAATACCATCTCTAAAATTGAAGGTGAAGTGCGCGATGCGCGACAAGTTGATGTAACGGCCAATAAATACCTCTACTTTTTATTGGCAGGGCTTATACTTTTAGTATTTGATATTTTGATTTCGATACCCACTGTTACGATATGAAGTTTGTTTTTTTATTTGTGCTTTTGTTTTCATTGGTAACCGATCCAACTAAGATCGCTGAAATCAATCGTGTAAAAAAGGAAGCTCGGTCGGCATATACTTCCGGAGACTATGCCAAAGCAATTGAAAAATATAAATACCTATCCGATTCTCTTCAGGTTACAGAAGATGAAATTATGCTCAATCTGGCTAATGCGTATTTCTTAACAAAAGATACAGCCGCAGCCTATCCGGGTTATCAAATGTTAACCAATAGTAGTCTATCGCATATCAAATCGAAAGCGTTTCAACAATTGGGGATGTTGAATCATCAAAAAGGTAAATTTGAAGAAGCACTTAACCAGTTTAAGCAAGCCATTAAAGCTGATACACAAAACTCGGATGCGCGCTATAATTACGAAGCGTTGAAGCGTAAACTTGATGAAAAGAAAAAACAAGACGAGCAGAAAAAGAAAGACGATCAAAATAAAAAACAAGAACCTTCTGAGTATGCTAAAAAATTAAAAGCCAAAGCCGAGGCTTTAGCGGCTCAATTCAAATTTGAAGAAGCCCATGCGTTGATGATGGAGGGCGCCAAGAAAGATCAAACCGTAATGTACTTTAAGGATTTCATCGATCGTTTAAAGGATGTAGTAACTATTAACGAAAAGTAATGAAAGTATTTTTTCTGCTTATTTTCTTTGTAGCGATAACCAGTATTGGTTACGCACAAAATGCGCAAGCGTATTTTAATAGCTCTGCAAATCTGTATGTAAAAGATAAGAAAGTAGAAGCCATGCAAAGCATTCGCGATGGACTGAATAAATATCCGAATGATGCGAAACTGAAAGCGCTTGCCGAGAAGATGAAACAAGAAAAGAAAGAGCAGGATAAAAAAGATCAAGACAAAAAGGATCAAGATAAAAAGGATCAGGATAAAAAAGAGCAAGAAAAAAAAGAACAAGAAAAGAAAGACAAAGAACAAAAAGATCAAGATAAAAAAGACCAGGAGAAAAAGGATCAGGAGAAGAAAGATCAAGAGAAAAAAGACCAAGAGAAGAAAGATCAAGAGAAAAAAGACGAAAAGAAAGATCCTGAAAAAGATAAAGCTGAACAGGATAAAAATGAGCAAGAGAAAAAAGACGCGCAAAGACAAAATGCGCCTGATCCTGATAAACTAAAAGACATGAAGCTTACCGAAGAAATGGCGATGAAATTATTGGAAGCAATGAAGAATCAGGAAAAGCAATACATTCAGGGAAATAAACGCAAGGCCACCAAAGCCAAAGACAAGTCTAAACCAGACTGGTAGATTCACATCTTAAACTCCCGTTTCTAGTTTCAAGTTTAAAGTGTTGAGTTTGTGCAGTGGTGTCAGTCTTTGTCAAAATTCTATCTCAAAACTTTACCTTCAAAACTCGAAAATTTAGGTTTTAGACTCCTAAATTGCACCTGATTTTTATATCTAAAAAAAGACAAACTACTTTACCATATGAAAGAAGTTTACATTATATCAGCCGTACGAACACCCATTGGAAGTTTTGGCGGAAGCTTATCGACCTTGTCCGCTACGCAGTTAGGTTCCATTGCTTTTAAAGGCGCACTCGATAAAGCCGGAGTTGAAGCAAAACATGTTCAAGAGATTTTTGTAGGGAATGTAATCGCATCAGGACTCGGCCAAGCACCCGCCACACAAGTTGCTGCCGGAGCAGGTTTAGGATTTGAAATTCCGTGCACCATTATTAATAAAGTTTGCGCGTCCGGTATGAAGGCCGTTATGGTGGGTGCTCAATCGATTATGCTTGGCCAAAACGATGTGGTGCTTGCCGGTGGCATGGAGAGCATGAGCAATATTCCATATTACCTTATGAAAGCGAGAACAGGTTATAAATTCGGAAGCGGTGAATTAATTGATGGACTTCAATATGATGGCCTTACGGATGTTTACAATCATTGCGCGATGGGTGTATGCGCAGATAATACAGCGAAAGAGATGAACATATCACGTCAGGAGCAAGATGAGTATGCCATCAATTCGTATAAACGTTCGGCAGCATCATGGGCAGAAAAAAAATTCAGCAATGAAATTTTGCCGGTTGAAATAAAAGACCGAAAAGGAAACATTACGGTCTTCGCGGAAGATGAAGAATATAAAAACGTAAGCTTCGATAAGATACCCGGTTTAAAAGCAGTGTTCACAAAAGAAGGAACGGTAACCGCTGCAAACGCTTCCACATTAAATGATGGTGCCTCTGCCCTACTGTTGATGAGCAAAGAAAAAGCAGTTGAACTCGGACTAAAACCAATTGCAAAAATAAAAGGCTTTGCAGATGCGGCACAAGATCCGATGTGGTTCACCACAACTCCTTCTATCGCTATTCCGAAAGCAATGAAAATTGCTGGTGTCGATAAAAAAGATGTTGGCTTCTATGAAATTAACGAAGCGTTTTCTGCTGTTGCGATAGCGAATTACATGAAGCTTGATCTTGATCCAAAAAATGTAAATGTAAATGGTGGCGCTGTTGCGTTAGGCCATCCATTGGGTTCATCTGGATCGCGCATTATTGCAACCTTGATAAATGTTTTAAAACAAAATAATGGAACACTCGGTGTTGCGGGTATCTGCAACGGTGGTGGTGGCGCTTCTGCTATTGTTATTGAAAATATGTGATGTGAGGCTTGAGACAATAAACGTTAGATATTGGATGTTAGATATTAGACGCTAGACTTGAGACAATAGATATTAGATAGTAGACGCTAGAGTTGAGACGTATAAAATTTAAACTTTGAAAAGAACCGGTGAAGCTTACCTTTCTTAAAATCAGAACCAATTCATCGCTAAAGAAAAATAAAACCTTGCGCGCGAACTTACCTTACAAAAAAGCGCAAAGCATTGGTATTATTTTTAGTGTCGAAGACAAAACAAAACACGATGCCATTAAAGAGTTGGTAAAAAAGTTTGAACACGATGGAAAAAAAGTTCAGGTAATCGAGTTTCTTCCAGAGAAAAAAGACAACTACGAATTTATGTTCGATTTCTTTAGTGAAAAGGATCTTTCATTCTGGGGAAATATTACCTCTGATAGCGCCCTCAAATTTTCCGACACCTCTTTCGATTTTTTGTATTACATCGATGCAGCACCAAATCAATTGATTTTAAATTTACTTGCCCGTAGCAAATCAAAGTGTAGGGTTGGAAAGTTTTGGGAAGATGGAAGTCCGTTTTTTGAATTCATGATAGAATCAAACGGCACGATGCGCACATTAATGGATAATATGTATACCTACACCAGTCAACTAAAATAGAAATGAAAAAACTGTACGGAACAGGTGTGGCGTTGGTCACTCCCTTCACAGAATCACTTGAAGTCGATTACAAAGCACTGAAGAAGTTATTGAGTTATACTGCTAAAGGTGTAGACTATTATGTAGTGATGGGCACTACTGGCGAGCCCGCTACCTGCTCTGAGGAAGAGAAGAAAAAAGTATTGCAGTTTGTAAAAGAAAACAATAGAAAAAAGCTCCCTATCGTATATGGCATAGGTGGAAATAATACCGCCAGTGTTATCAACGCGATAAAGTCAACCAACTTCGATGGCGTTGATGCTTTGCTATCCGTAAGTCCGTATTATAACAAACCATCACAAGAAGGTATTTATCAGCATTTCAAAGCGATTGCCAAGGCCTCTCCTGTTCCCGTACTATTATATAATGTGCCCGGTCGCACCGCTTCAAACATGACTGCGGAAGCAACGTTACGGCTGGCATCCGATAAAAATATTATTGGAATTAAAGAAGCTTCCGGCAACATTGAGCAATGCATGAAAATCGCAAAACACAAACCGGCTGATTTTCTTTTGCTCGCTGGTGATGATATGCTTGCAGTAGCATTCTATGCGCTCGGGGCCAAAGGTGTTATTTCTGTTTTGGCAAATGCAATACCTACAGTTTTTAAAAAGATGAAGGAATATTCTTTTGCTAACAACTATACAAAAGCGAGTCAGGAACAATTTAAACTTACTGAGCTGAACGCCCCCATGTATGAGGAAGGTAATCCTGTAGGCGTAAAATATCTATTGTCTCAACTTGGCGTATGTGGTGCTGCCGTACGATTACCTATGGTAAAAGCGAGCACACCACTTCAGGTGAAAATAAAGAAAGCGTATAAAGCACTGAGCAATTAAGACGAGCAAGAAAAATTCTAAAGAAATCCATTTCGTTTCAGCAAGCTATGACAACTAGCGTGATAAAAGTTCTATTCGTTTTCTGTTTACTGCTTTGTGCAACCATTACCTATGCACAACATCCTCCATATTGGAACGAAATACAATCGTTTAAACATAGCGACAGCATCAGTGCGCCTCCTAAAAACGCAATTCTATTTGTAGGAAGTTCTTCCTTTCGCATGTGGACCAATGTGCAACACGATTTTCCGAATCATATTATTATCAACAGAGGTTTTGGCGGATCATCATTGCCTGATGTGATTCAATATGCCGATGATATTATTTTCCAGTACCGCGCAAAGCAAATTGTAATCTATTGTGGTGAAAACGACTTGGCATCATCCGATTCCATCACATCGCAAATAGTATTCGATCGGTTTAAAACATTGTTTAATATGATCAGAACGCATTCAAAAAAAGTAAATATTGTTTTTGTTTCGATTAAGCCAAGTCCCAGTCGCGATGGAATTCAACACAAGGTAATTGAAGCCAATAAATTGATAGCAGGTTTTCTAAAAACAAAAAAGCAAGCGGAGTTTGTTAATGTGTATGACGTAATGATCGATTCGGAAGGAAAGCCCATTAAAGAATTATTTCAGGACGATATGCTGCACATGAAACCAAGCGGATATGTTCTTTGGAAAAAAGCGATTGAGCCTTATTTGATTAAGTAAGAAACCGGTGCAATATTAAAGCTCAAACGCAAATCCCTTCTCAATCAATTCATCATACCGCTTTTTATCAAACTGATACAGACTTGCTGCCCGGTGTGAAACATCTTTTTGCTTTTCTTTACACTCTTCCAATAAATTCATCTTCATTAGCTTTCTGCGAAAGTTGGGCTTATCGACTTTTTTATCGAGAATCGCTTCGTATAATTCTTGCAATTGAAACAGCGTGAATTTCTTTGGCAACAAATTGAATCCAACTGGTTCGTGCCGCACTTTGTGTTTCAAAAATTTTAATCCCGTTTCTAAAATGCGATTGTGATCATACGGTAAGGCTGGCAGCTCACTGAGCTTAAACCATTTTGTATCAGCAGCAGTAAACCCGGGATGAAGCACGTAATTCTCAGGCTTTACCAAAGCGTAGTACGCAATGGTGATAACACGTTTGGTCGGATAGCGATCAACCGATCCAAACGTTTTGAGTTGTTCGAGGTAAATATTTGAAACGCCAGTAAGATCATTAAGAATACGATTTGCAGATTCCTTAATACCTTCATTGTATTGTATCCATCCACCAGGAAGAGCCCACATGCCTTTGCTTATTCCATCCGCATGTTGTACCAATAAAATATCAAGCTCTTTTTTTTTAAACCCAAAAATCAAGCAGTCAATCGATAGTGCATCGATGACGGCCGTTGTTGGACTCATACTTTTACTCATAACTTATTTATCAAAAAGAATAAATTTTTACCTACCTTGTAGTCAAATATACCATAAGTTATATATTGCATCACAATCGATTGAATTAATATTTAAATGGCCATGGCAAAATACCTATTTGGTTTTGATTTAGGAAGTTCATCTGTTAAGGCATCGCTGATTGATATTGCATCAGGACAAACAGTGGCCTCTTCGCAGTCGCCTTCGGAAGAGATGGCGATGCTTGCCATTAAACCCGGTTGGGCCGAACAAGATCCTGAACTGTGGTGGCAACATTTGGTAGCCAGCACACAAGCTTGTTTAAAAAAGAGTGGCGCTAAAGGAGATGATGTTGAAGCAATAGGTATTTCGTATCAGATGCACGGCCTAGTGTGTGTTGATAAAAACCAAAACGTATTACGCCCGTCTATTATATGGTGCGATAGTCGCGCGGTTGAAATAGGCAACGATGCTTTTCGGCAACTCGGAGAAAAATATTGTCTTGAACATTTACTAAACTCGCCCGGAAATTTCACTGCATCAAAGTTAAAATGGGTTAAAAATAATGAGCCATCATTGTTTGATCGAATATATAAAGTAATGCTACCCGGTGATTTCATTGCCATGCGATTAAGTGGTGATATTGTAACAACAGCATCCGGATTATCAGAAGGTATGTTGTGGGATTATCAAAAATCTTCGCCTCCCGATCAATTATTAAATTTATACGGATTTGATTCTTCCATCTTAGCGGATGTTGTTCCTACTTTTTCCATTCAAGGAAAACTACAAAAAAGTGTTGCCGATGTTTTGGGATTAAAAGCAGGAACACCCATTAGCTATCGTGCGGGCGATCAACCCAATAATGCATTTTCACTAAATGTATTGAAGCCGGGAGAAACCGCAGCTACTGCCGGAACATCAGGAGTGATTTATAATGTGACTGATAAAAATGCATTTGATACAAAATCGCGCGTCAATACATTTATGCACGTTAACAATAAAGCAAAAGGTAATTCAGATGAACATATTCGAAATGGTGTTTTGCTTTGCATCAATGGAACTGGAATTTTAAACAGTTGGCTTCGTAAGAACATGAAGAGTAGTGATGCTATGATTGATTACGACTCCATGAATGCTATTTCATCGGAAGCGCCCATTGGTTCGGAAGGATTAGTTGTATTACCTTTTGGTAATGGAGCTGAACGCATACTCGAAAACAAAACGATAAACAGCTCTTTCCACGGATTGAATTTTAATCGCCACAATCAATCTCATGTTTTTCGTGCCGCACAAGAAGGTATTGTGTTCGCATTAAAATATGGCTTTGATATTCTTCAAGGTATGGGATTGAAATCGCAAGTGATCAAAGCCGGAAATGCCAATATGTTTTTAAGTCCGCTTTTCAGAGAAGCATTTGTTAACACCATTGGGGCACGATTAGAATTATATGATACTGATGGCGCAAAAGGCGCAGCATTAGGCGCTGGTGTTGGCTGTGGTGTTTACACTTCTTTCGAAGAAGCGTTTAGTGGATTGAAGATGATACAATCTGAAGATCCTGATAAAAATAAAACAGAACAATATTCAACAGCGTATGCGTCATGGTTACGGCAAGTTGAAAATCAATTATAAATTATACGCTTTAAGCCTTACGCTTTAAACTTTAAACCTAACAAAAACACAAATGAAAACTACCGGAAGCAAACCCTACTTTAAATCCATAGGTCGCATTAAATATGAAGGGCCTGAGTCAGACAATCCATTGGCATTTAAGCATTACAATCCGAAACGCAAAGTTGGAAAAAAAACCATGCAAGAGCATCTGCGTTTTGCCATTGCCTATTGGCATACCTTCTGCGGAACAGGTGGCGACCCGTTCGGTGGCGGAACAAAAGAATTTGCATGGTTGCAAAGCGATGATGCCATGCAACGTGGATATGATAAGATGGATGCCGCATTTGAATTCATGACTAAGATCGGTGCACCATTTTATTGCTTCCACGATTACGATTTGGTGGACGAAGCACCAACGTTAAAAGAATCTGAAAAGCGACTATCAAACATCGTTGACTACGCCAAGCAACACCAAAAAGATAGCGGTGTAAAATTATTATGGGGAACAGCCAACATGTTTTCGCATACGCGATACATGAACGGTGCATCAACCAATCCAAACTTTGATGTGGTTTGTTGGGCTGGTGCACAAGTTAAAAATGCGATTGACGCAACGATAGCGTTAGGCGGATCGAACTATGTTTTCTGGGGTGGTCGTGAAGGATATCTTACGTTGCTCAACACAAACATGAAACGCGAGCAAGAACATTTGGCTACCTTCTTACACATGGCGCGCGACTATGGAAGAAAGAATGGGTTTAAAGGCACCTTTCTTATTGAACCTAAACCAATGGAACCAACAAAGCATCAGTATGATTTTGATTCCGCTACTGTTATTGGCTTCCTTCGCCAACATGATTTGATGGATGATTTCAAGTTGAATTTGGAAGTAAACCATGCAACATTAGCGCATCATACTTTTCAACACGAGTTACAAGTTGCAGCAGATGCTGGCATGTTGGGTAGCATGGATGCCAACCGTGGTGACTATCAAAATGGTTGGGACACGGATCAGTTTCCGAATAATTTATATGAACTAACAGAATCCATGTTGGTGGTATTAGGTTCGGGTGGTTTCAAAACCGGAGGTATTAATTTCGATGCTAAGACGCGCAGAAACTCAACTGACCTTGCTGACATTTTCTACTCACACATTGGCGGCATGGATACCTTTGCACGAGCGTTGTTAGCAGCACAAGCCATTATCGACAAAGGTGAGTACACTGAGTTGCGCAAGCAACGCTACAGTTCGTTCGACTCAGGCAACGGCAAAAAATTTGAACGTGGAAACATGTCATTGGAGGCACTTCGCACGTTGGCGCATAAAAATGGTGAGCCAGAACAACTCAGTGGAAGACAAGAGTATTACGAAAACATTATTAGCAAATTCGTTTAAGCTAAAAACTATTTTTTGTACATCTTGTAAGGTAAAGGAGGTAATTGAATCGAAATTCAATTACCTCCTTTTTTTCGCTGCTATTTTGCGAAACACACTGCTATAAAGCTTGCACGTACCGCACTATGTCAAATCTTTTCACCCTCCTAAACCATATTCGTTAAAAATATTTTCAATAATAAAATCTATGTCACACTCTACCTTGTAATTTTCGTTATATTATTTTTACAAGTCTTTCAAATTATTTAAAACCCTTCCCTTTATATCACGATAACGCGTTTCGATTTATGAAAAATATGACCCGATCAATATCAGTAAAATGACAACAGCGCTGTTGCTGATATTATTCGAAAGGTAATGCCTGAGTTTGGTGCAAGCGGAAATGGAATTAGCCAAATAGAACATTGGGGAGCAAAAGCTCCCCCTTTTTTTGCTCATTCTATTGCAGTCCGGATGACAATAGAGTACCTCCCCCCACATTTCATTTCCATTTGGTTGGGTCATTGCTTAGGGGATAATAAGTAACTAAAGTCGTTGGTCTATTCAATTAAAATACGAGTTGTTGAAACTTCTCTTTCAACCCACACTTTTACATAATAAAGGCTCTTTGGTATGCCCTGAATATCAAGATGTATTTGTCTCGATTCTAAATTACTTTCTTTAATCAAATCGCCATCACCATTTAGGAGCTGAACTTTATTGATGCTTGCATTCTTATTACTTGATTCATTTGTTAATTCTGCAGTTAATTGTGAGGATGCAGGGTTGGGAGTTAGCATAACATTAAACTGACCGCAACTAACTACACTAAATGACTTGGTTTCTGGGCTACCACCTGCATCGCAAACATTCGCAACTCTAACACCAACCGCACCACCACCAGTTGTATTTCCGCCCGTTACAGTTCACGAAAACAACTTTTACCAGCGTAGTTGTGAGTGTGCAAAAGACCAAAAAATGCCCTGTTTCGTGCGTAAATGTTGTTGAGAGCGGAACTGTTCTACCTACTTCTCTCTCAATAAAAATTGCATTATAACGTTTGTCGTAAAACCCGAATGCCCCCTTCAAGATCATCAACGACATGAATAATGACAGAGGTGACGTTGTTGCAACTTTTAGCGAATCCTGACCGTGAACAACATGTAACGACAAAAGGCTAAATGCCAGGCAAAAAAAGATTTTCTTTGATTTCATATTCATGGCTAATGGGTTTATATAAAAAAAACAATTCTCCCACGTCTTCAAAATAAATTATTTTTTCTCTAATTCGAACAAGACTATTCGTCTCGACTTTACCAAATAAAAAACCAAAACACTAACGCATATCATCAATCCTAAAAACTCACGTGTCTCTTCAATATAGAGGTATTTCATTTTCGCTACTTCATCAAATAACGCTGCGCGATCGTCTTGCTTAAGCCAAATCAATACGCTGGGAATATCCATCGTACTATACGCAACAAACAGCACAAGCAATATCCAATACATTCTACGGGGATAATAGTCAAATGCTGCGATTGCGCAAACTACTACCATCGAACTATAAATCGCTATCCAAATGAAAGGATCAGGATCATTGAATTGAACAATGCAGAATAGTAAAAAGATGATTGCGAAGATGATGCTGAAGATTTTCATTCTAATTTAAGGTTCAAAGTTCCAGGCTTCAGGTTGTGCCTTCTAAATTCTATATTCTAAATCAATGTCGTTTCCTTAGGCTTTCTTTTTTTAAACCTCACCCTGCCCTCTCCAAAAGGAAGAGGGTATGGAAGCTTAAGAAAACGACATTGTGTTATAAATACTATATTCTTTTTTTAAAAGTCAATTCGATAAACAATAACTGGAATAATGCCCAATTGATTTTTTGTTACAATCTTTTGTTGCACGTGGTCGTAATATCGATAGGCTTCGTTTTGTTGCGCGGTTATATTTTGAATGTCGATAGCAAACGTGCGCGTGTACTTTGCTTTGTTCTTGCGGAAACTTAAACGCGCATCGACTCTGAAATAGTCATTCAGTTTTTCGCTGTAGGCATCCTGCTCATCATACACTGTTTCTGTACTTACTTCAGATGCCGCTTCATCAATGGCCAACGTACGAAGGCCGCCTAAATAAAGTGCACGTAAACTCAATCCAATTACACGTCCTTTTTTACTGTTGCTCCACTCCTTTCCATACACGCCACTCATGGTATATTTGCCATTGAATCGTGTGTCGCGTTTTACCTTGTCGCTGCCCGAATAGGTAGACTCATAATATCCGCCAGTCAGCATAAAATAATGATTACTGTAAAACTGTTTTTCGAAGGTTGCATTTAATCCGATGTTGTCTGCTGTTCCATCATTCACAAGATTTGCTTTCGCGAAACCCTCCAAAGCATTTACAACAGAGTATGAACTTTGCAGCATCTGGATTGGTACATTTATTAAATGTTGATAATACAACTCACCTGAAAGTTTTAAAGTAGGTGATATTTGTTGACGCAAGCCCAATGCAACATGATGTGATTTTGTAAACTCTAAATTTTTATTTCCAACAGCAAAATACGTTGTGGGTTGCTGGAGCTGACTCACTAACCCATATGAAAGATCGAAAACAGATTTAGCATTGGCAGCAAACGTAAGTGATGCTCTGGGCTCAATTGAATTTGTTTTGTTATAGGTATAATTCAAATACCGAACACCAAGATTCATTTTCCATTTTTCCGATAACAATGTCTTCCATGTTGTAAAAGGTTGAAACAAAACACCACTGCCTGATCCTTCTTGGGTACTCATGTTCGTTGGCCCAACAGTAGTGCCCCACTCTTTAATGGAATGAACGGCATCATCATAGAAATTAGTCATCATACCAATCTCCCACAAACTGCGCTCACCTACCTTTACAGAATAGTTAATATTGCTGGAAAGTAACGCGCGATTTAATTTATAATCATCGTTCAATAGAAATTCTTCGCCAACAGGAATTTGAGAACTCACAATGGCATCACGTTTTTGATTTGAAGAAGAATATGCAACTCCGGTAAATAAACTCCCTCTACCTATTGGAACAACGTAGTTCATACCGAAAGCATAGGTAGCAGATTGATAGGTAATGGTATAGCGATCCTTATCTTCCTTCCATTTTGCAAAATCTCGCGCCTCAAATTTATTTTTACTGTCGCCATAAAAACCAAAGACCGAAAGTTTACCTCCATTTTTTTGATCATACTTTAAGTTCATTGAAATATCCTGAAATGAAATTTCTTCATCACCAAGCTGAACGCCAAGTTTGGAAAGCAATCCAATCGTAGAGTAGCGATAGTTTACGAGTGCAGAAGCATTTTGATTTTTACCCATGGGGGATTCCAACGAGAGATCAATACCCAACAAACTTGCCTGTGCTGTTCCTTCTACTTTGCTTTTATTTCCCTCGCGAAGATTCATATCTAAAATTCCACTCATTGCATTTCCATACGAAGCTGGAAATGCTCCAGTATAAAATTGAGTCTGCGCCAACATTTGTGCACTCAAAATATTTACTCCTCCACCATTTGAGATTGGCTTATCACTTAACGTACCTGCATTGGCAAGATGATTTGGGTTTACAATATCAAGTCCATTCAACCTCCACAGCAATCCATTTGGAGAATTACCTTTCACGATAATAGCGTTACCTTGATCATTAGCAGCAACCACCCCCGGATACGTTGTGGCCATGCGAACCGGATCAAAAAAGTTTGCTGGTATGCGCATTGTCTTTTCCATCCCTATGATTTGAAGTCCCGGAACATAATCCTGAGCTTTTGATGACGATCCTACTCGAACTTCATTCAACACCACCGTGGCCTCACTGAGCGAAACGTTAAGATGAGATTCTCTTCCTGAAATTACCAACAGCTCATCTTCATACGTTGAATATCCTGTAAAGGAAATTCTGATTCGATAACGACCAAGCGGAATATTTTGCAGTATGAAAAATCCTTTATCATTTGTTGTTGTTCCAAGCTCCAGACTATCACGTTGCAATATCACACTTGCATTCGCCAACGGTTTTAAGGTAAGTATGTCTTTTACATTACCTTTCACTTGTTGCGAAATACCTTGCGCAGATCCGATTGCGGTAATGCCTACAAAAAATAGTATGACAATAATTCCCTTCACTGTGTTCAAAATTTTATGAGTATGAAATAAAAAAATATGTCGGGCAAAAGTACCCGACATCTGTGAATTAACCTGTAAAAAAGTAAAAATTAAAGAATGGTCTTTAAGTAAATCGCGCTCTTGCCTACCTCATCAATCGGTTCACCATCATAGGTTTCTTGCTCAACATACGCATGTTTTAAACCAGATAGTTTCGCTTTCGTGAGTAAGTTTTTAAAATCAATTGATCCACTACCAATGGCGGTGTTCTTCATCTTGTCTGCTTTGTTCATATCTTTTATATGCCACTGTTCAAAACGACCTGGATATGCTTCAAAGTATTTAATTGGATCTTGCCCTGCATTTACGACCCAAAACAAATCCAATTCCATTCCTACTTTTTTAGGATCGAGTTCCTTCAACATCAAATCATACGGAATTTGTCCTTCAACTGTATCAAACTCAAAGGCGTGGTTGTGATATTGAAAACGAATACCAGCAGCGTTGCAAACTTCACCGGCAGCGTTAAGATCAGCACAAATGGTTTTATACTGATCAATCGTTTGGCGATCAGGCTCGGGTAAGTAAGGCACTACCATAAAATCTTGTCCGTTTTTCTTAGCATCATTTACGGCTTTCTTCCAAGTATCTCCTTTAGTTAAATTAAGACCATAGTGACCACTCGTCACTTTCATTTTCAAACTCTTTGCATAATTGCAAAACTCAGTAAAGTCCATACCGAAGATTTTGCCATCGTTATACCCATACGTTTCTAATTCAGTATATCCATAGCTGGCTACTTTTTTCAAAATACCTTTTGGATCCTGTTCTATTGTGCTGCGCAAAGTGTAAAGTTGTAAACCGAGTGTTTTACCTTTCTGTCCTGCTTGTAAAAAAGCGGGCGCTACCATCAACCCTGCCGTGGCGAGGGAAGAACGTTGAAAAAATTCTCTTCTGTTCATTTTGGTATGATTTAGTTATTTCTCTAAAATAATTTGACTAAAGTAAAACAGGTTATCATCGCCCGCTTCTGCATTCTTAAAGATCAATATAATGTCGTGTTTCCCAGTGATGGGTTCGATCGTTATGGAAGCCGGTCTTGCTGTGACACCCGTTTGCACATCAATCTTTGGAGCATTCTCAAAATTCACTACCCCTAGTTTCATACCTGTGGGTGAATCTATATGCACTTCAATCTCTCCTCCTTCAGTCATCATCGCCACTTCTGCAATAATGAAGTTCATTTTACCAACACTTGTTAAGTCAATGTCTTTGTAGCGAACCGATGAATTGTGTTTTATATTTTCAACGGCAACGCGTGAACCAGCAGCAAGCTTACGCGTGCCACCTTCAAACTCGGATACATCTGCGCCAGTCAATACGGGCGACTTAAGCACGATAGTTTTGGTTGACGAAATAGAAGGCATGCCAAGTGCACCATTGTCATCGTACGATGCCGTAATTACATACGCTGATGTTGGCGCGGGACCTTCTTTCGGTGCAGGCAAAAATTGAGTAACACCGGTTAATGGTAAACTCTTTGGTCGCTTGTCATCCGACAAAGACAAAATATATTCTACCATAAGCGCTGCATTTTCTTTTGAAATCTGTGGATGAGCGGCCATTGCCGTTTCGCCCCAAACACCAGAACCACCTTTTATTATTTTGTCTGATAATCTCTCAACCGCCTTTACATCACTCTTATATTTTTGTGCTACATCTCGGTAGCCAGGGCCTGCAGATTTTTTATCTATCAAGTGACATGATTTACAATCGCTTTCTGCGATAAGTAATTTACCGGGAAGTTCTGAACGCTGATGTCCTTGCGCAATCTTTGTCTTGTCATAACCTTGTGCTAAAAAATCAACCGTAACCAATACACGGTCGGCATTGATCTTTGCATCTGCTGTACTACCATCTTCCTTATCCGTAACGGAAACTGAATACTGAACAGATCCACCCGCAAGATAAAACTGACTATTACCTTCCACCTCAAGTGAAACAACAGGAGGCTCATTACCTGCAATGATGGTGATGTCAGCAAATGACTTTGATCCTTTCGCATCGGTTGCAATTAATTTTGGACGATAAATTCCCGCTTTATCAAAAGTGAAATTGAATTTTCCGTCATCTGATTTTAAAGTTTGCTTATCCACTTCCAGCTCATAGGTAATGGCATCGCCATCCGGATCAATGGTCTCGGCACCCGAAATAACAACGGCCAGCGGAATTGCGCCAGCTGTTTTATCGACTGTTAATTTTGCGTTTGGTGAACGATTATCTTTGTTGAAATCAATACGTGATAAACGTGCATCACGATTTTTGGCAAACCATTGCGTGCCATATTCAAGTGTATATAATTTTCCATCGGGTCCGAATGCCATATCGATAATATTGTTGAATGGAACACCTTCCATAAACGGTTCGATATCGGTAATCTTTCCAGATGCATCCATTGAAATAAGGCGCATGAAGTTTCGCATCCAATCATAACTAATCAACTTGCCATCAAAATAATTTGGAAACGCATTGGGTTGGTCTTTATATTTTTCAGAATAATACACTGGCCCGGCCATTGCATTTCTTCCGCCTTCTTTCATCAGCGGAAAATCAGGAGACACAGCATACGGATACCAAATGAACGGAGGACTCACTGGTGGGAGTTCTATTTTACCGGTGTTGTTAGGTGAATTATTTATTGGCTTTAATGGATCATGCTTTGCAACTGATACATTCTTTTCAAAATCATGTTCGTTGTAGGCATAATTACCGCCAACAAAATACGGCCAACCAAAGAAGCCAGGTTTCTGTGCCTGGTTTACTTCATCATATCCGCGAATACCTCTGCCCTCTCTGTCTTCGCCAGCATCTGGGCCTACTTCACCCCAATATAAAAATCCGGTTTTTTGATCAATTGAAATTCGATACGGATTACGATTGCCCATTACATAAATTTCGCCCCGAGTCTTCTCTTCACCTTTCGGAAAAAGATTTCCTTTCGGGATGGTATACGTACCATCTGCTTCCGGATGAATGCGTAAAATTTTCCCGCGCAAATCATTCGTGTTTGCAGATGACTTCTGTGCATCGAAAGGCGCTCTACCTGTGCGCTCATCCGATGGGCTAAAGCCTTCTGATTCAAATGGACTTGTGTTATCGCCTGTTGATAGGTATAAATTTTTATCAGGGCCAAAGGCAATTGATCCTCCTGTATGGCAACACGTTTCGCGTTGGGTTACAACTTCCATCATTTGTTTTTCAGAAGCCATATCAATCATTGAACCGTTGAAGGTAAAACGGGATAGAATATTTGCCGATTTCTCAGGCGATGAATAATAAATGTAGAGCCAATTATTTTTTGTGAATTCCGGATCGTGTGAAATTCCGAGCATACCATCTTCAAACTTGGTGTACACATTAAAGGTATTGATTAGCGAAATGCTATCGGTTTTTGGATTGTATAATTTTACGCCACCTTTTCGTTCAAGAAAAATAATGCGGCCGTCAGGCAAAATGTCCATCTCAGTCGGTTCATCAAAATAACTTCCCAACACTACTTTATTAAATCTATTTTCTTCGGGTACCAATTCGGTCTTTGCTTTTTTATAATCAAGTTGATTGTCACCAATTACATAATCTAATCCCATCCAAATATGATCAAGGTATTGAGGATCAACATAACTTTCTTTGGTGTGCCCCATACCTGTATAGAAAGAACGCCCTCCATCAAAATCGTGATACCACGCAAAGGGATGATACTTTCCATTCTCTCCGCCTTCGTAAGAAGTTTCATCAAGGGTGTATAATACCTTAATGTCGTCTGATATTTTTTTATAATTATAAAGTTCGTCTTTGCGAGCCCATTCATCGGGTAGTCCCGAAGTTAAAGGATCAGATTCTGCTTTTTTAAATTTTGCATCCTGAATTTGAGGATGACTTTTAAAATACGCGCCCAGTAATTTTCCATACCAATACCATTCATATTCTGTATCCGCAGCAGCGTGAATACCCATAAAGCCTCCACCGGCTTCAATGAATCTTTTAAAGGATGCTTGCTGATATTGATTTAAAACATCTCCGGTCGTGTTTAAAAAAACAATGGCTTTATATTTCTTTAAATTCTCTTCCGTAAAAACGGAAGCATCTTCAGTGGTGTCAACAACAATACCTTTATCAGCAGCAAGTTTTTGAAATGCTTTTTTACCATCCTCAATGGACTCGTGTCGGTACCCTTTTGTTTTTGAAAATATCAATACACGTTTTTTGTTTCCTTGCCCGCAAGAGAGAAAAAGAAACACCATAGCCAACATGGCCACAATTGATTTTATATTCATGCTAATCGAGTAATGTTAATTAAATAAAGTGGTTGGGTTGATCTATAGGTATCTCTAAAACGTTCGTTATATAAAGTCATTAACAAATAGTTTTAAAGATGCCATTACTTTAATTCTTTAATTTTTATGTTGCGAAACCACACGCCATTTCCATGATCTTGCAAGGCGATGTGACCTTTGGTGGCCTTTCCAAAATCTTTCATGTCTTTAAACTTACTGCCTTTCACAAGCGCGCCCCACTCGGGTGTGTGCATTTGGGTATGCACTACCATCGTACCATTCAGCCATATTTCTAAAGTACCTTTATTGGAAACAATGCGTACCTTATTCCATTCACCAACCGCTTTTACAGTTTCTTTTGAACTCGAAATCAGATCGTACAAATCGCCAGCACGATGCTTTATTATTTTTGCATCCGGATGGCACGTGTTATCCAGCACTTGAACTTCAGGCCCCGTATAATACGTTCGATCATTTTCAGTACTCTCCACCACGTTGAACATAATGCCACTATTACCACATCCTGAAATTTTCCACTCCAACATCAAGTCAAAATTTTCATATTCTTTTTCAGTGATAATATCGCCCGCGGCCAAACTTGTTCCATTCTCATTCTTCGAAACATCAAGGTATAGCGCACCGTCTTTTACTTTCCAGGCATCACCAATTTTATCGCTTCCATACGCGCGCCAACCAAGTGTTGTCGTTCCGTCAAACAAAAGTTTCCATCCATCATTTTTTTCTTTATCAGTCAAAACCGTTTGAGCCGATGCATCTAAAAATTTTAAGGACGTTAATAGCACGAGGACAAAAAAACAATTTTTCATAGTAGAGCTTGGTTAGCAAAAATTAAAACGCTGGCTTTTCGCCATCTAAAGAAAGTACATACATGGCCATCTTCTCAGCATCGGCATTTGATACATCTGCGTGTGGCGACATTGGAATCTCTCCCCAGTTTCCGCTACCACCGTTGATAATTTTTCCGGCTAGCATCGTTACGTTCGCTTTTGTAAACTCATACTTCTTGGCTACATCTGTGTGCGATGGGCCAACAATTTTATTGGTTGGATGATGACATGTTTTACAATCACTTCCATCAACCAATGCCTGTCCTTGTGCAATCATTTCTTCAGTAGATTCCTTTTTAGGCTCCGCTAATTCATTATCATCATCATCATCATGGTCATCTTCATCTGATGTTGCTTCCGTTTGATTTTCTTCTTTCTTAGATCCACAAGATGTAATAGTGAATGTTGCAAATGCTGCAATGGCGATAACTACAAATACTTTTTTCATGGCATGTTTTTTTTAAATGTTTCTTAAATTCCTAAAACTCGTTTGTTCAGCTTTTGATCTTTACCGGTTGATGCAAAATCATCAAATGCTTTTTCCGTTACCCGGATGATGTGATCGGCAATGAAAGGCGCACCTTCTGCCGCACCTTGCTCCGGATGCTTGATGGCACACTCCCACTCCAATACTGCCCATCCATCATAACCGTATTGTGTTAACTTCGAAAAGATAGTTTGAAAATCAACTTGTCCATC
>JBBRFY010000029.1:0-25873 GCA_038241205.1 Cytophagales bacterium | reverse complement strand
TATGTCCGCCATCTGATCTTGGCAGGCAATTACAAAGAAGAGAAGAAGAATAACTGAAGCAAGCATCATTACCTTCCATTTTTTAATTTTATGTTTAAGGGTTCTCATCATTTCAATTCGTTTAAGTGTAAGAGATTGATTAAAGTGATTGGCGAGATGGTAGTCGGCCGACTGTAAAGCAACCTTCGCCAGCAGGTTGCAGTATTCGTTTACTTCCGTATTCTTAACAGCGCGCGCATCTGCTTCGAATTCATGAAGTTGAACGAAGATCTTTTTATACCTTTTGATTATTGGATTGAACCAAAAGAAGATGCCCAATACGTTGAGCAACACAATATCAATGGAGTGTAATTGTTTGGCGTGAACAATCTCATGTTGCACAATTTTATTTTTATCATCGACAGAAAGTGAATGCGCCTGCGCGATAAAAATGAAATTGAAGAATGAAAATGTGGTTTGATTTTCATTTGATTCTACAATTTGAAAACCATTCCATGAATATCCTTTTGACTGGATAATGGTGCGAACCAAACTAACCAGTTGAACTAAAAATCGAATTAGTAAGAATATAAGAATAACGGCATATGCCCATTGAAGGCAAATCCATACATTGGTCATTGAAATTAATTTCCCTGATTGTGCAGTTCCGTGACCGGTGATTAGAACTTCAGGAAGCCACCTCGCTGAAACAATTGTACTGATCGATGGAATGGAATGTGAATTTATGTTTTGGAAATGTAGAAAAGGAAATAGGAGCGAAGCACAAATTCCAATCAACAAAAATACTCGCTTCATGCTGAAGTCTGTTTCCTTGCGAAGCAGCAGAGCATATGCAAGCATCACGAGGGTAAGTCCCACGTTGGCTTCAATTAAGTAATTGAGGTAAGCATTCATGGCTTTTGTTTTTTGAGTTCATTTAAAAGCTTGTCAATGTCGGAGGCACTCATATCATTTTCTTTTGCAAAAAATGAAACGAGATTTTGAAACGATCCATTAAAATATCCTTTCAACAGATTGTTGAGATAGAACTTTGTGTACTTCTCCTTACTTATCTTAGGAAAATATTCATGCGTTTTACCATATGCTTTATGATCTACAAAACCTTTCGTTTCTAAAATTCGCACAATAGTAGATACCGTATTGTAAGCAGGCTTAGGTTCATTCATTTCTTCCATAATGTCTTTCACAACACCCTTCTCTAGCGTCCACAATATTTGCATTACCTGATCTTCAGCCTTCGTTAGTTCTTTCAAATCTTTCATGTCTAAAAATTATTAATTCAAATAAAATGATCCTACAATCGACTTCTATTATGAGTCAACATGTTGTGGATATCTTATCTACTATCTATTTAGGTTTAAAACTAAAAACTTAGTTATGTAAAAGCAAGCGCTTTATGAAAAATATTTTGAACTATTGAATCTTGCGAGTTAAAAGAGGGTAATGCTTTACTTATTTTTTATAGAAGACGGACCTCAAAACGAGTTGGTAAAACAATATGCAATTAGATTGGCGCCCATCTGTAATGCAATTTGTCTTTTCTCTTGCGGATCATTGTGGATGCGCTGGTCTTCCCAACCATTTCCTAAATCACATTCAAACGAATAAAATAAGACTAGCCTCCCTTGATAAATTAATCCAAAGCCTTGGGCCGGTTTGCCATCGTGTTCGTGAATTTTAGGTAGGCCTTTTGGAAAATTAAATTTTTGATGATAGATCGGATGATCAAATGGAAGTTCAACTAATTCCAATTCTGGAAATACCTTCTTCAATTCTAAGCGTATGAATTTATCCAACCCATAGTTATCGTCCACATGTAAAAAGCCTCCCCCCATTAAATACTTTCTAAGATTAGCGGCCTCTGAATCTGAAAACACAACATTGCCATGGCCAGTCATATACACGTAAGGATACAAAAACAAATCGCGGCTGTCGACATCCACCACGTCTTCTTCAACTGCCAGGCTTGTGCCCAGCTCCTTATTGCAGAACTCTATTAAGTTAGGCAATGCAGTTTTGTTGGCATACCAATCGCCACCGCCATTGTATTTTAGCTTGGCAATTTTGGTTTTTACCTGTGCATTAGCGGATACAATGAATATAAATAGCGAGAGAAACAGCGCAAATCTTACCTTTATGGTTACCATAGCTTTTTTGTCTGGACTTAAAACTAGAAATAAACTTTCTTTGGCATTAAACTTTTTTACGAGAGGTTGACCTAAAGCCCCAAGTTAAAACAGAAAATAACAAAACGTATGAAATTGAAAAACGTGTTCGTAAAAGGTGTGTGTTTAATCAGCATAGGTATCGCAACAGCAATATCCTCTTGTACGGATGAAAATAGATTAACCTTGCAAGACACCCAAGATATTACTGAGGAAGCAATTATTGATTCTTATTTTCAGGATATGGATGATATGGCAGGTGTTGCTGTTGGATCTCCAAGTGACAATGATTTTAGCGGAGGCAGAACATCTGCAACTGTTGTCATTGAAGATGATCGCTTTACGTGCAGCGGCATTGTGCTGACGGTTGAGCCTGGAGTGACTTCAAATGCAGAAAATCCCAATGGAGTTTTAACAGTGGATTTCGGTGATGGTTGTAAAGACGTGAGAGATAACATTAGAACAGGTAAAATATTTTTCGCGTATTCTGGGTGGAGATTTAAGCCAGGATCGACTGTAACAACTACTACTCAAAATTACACGATCAACGGAATTAAGTTGGAAGGAACAAGAACACTCACCAACGTAATAGGTAGTACAACTGAGGCGCCTAAGTTTACCGTTGTATTGGTAAATGGCAAAGCAATATTTACCGATGCTACAGAAGCCACACGTGAATCTACTATTACCTGGCAATGGAATAAAGTGGGTACCATCGATTTAAAAGACGATTACCTTTTAATTGATCAATCGAGCAAAGCGAGTGGAACTACGCGTGGTGGCAGACACTATGATGTTAGTTTTTCAAAAGCCTTAAAGTTCAATCGCTTTTGCGGGGGTATTCCGGTGGAAGGAGTTAAAAAGTATGTTATTGAAAAAGATAAGGATATTGTTATTGACTATGGGGATGGTACGTGTGATAAAAAAATTAGCGTAACGGTAAACGGAATTACCCGCAGCCTAACCGTTAACTAGAAAATGATTTAATTTTAAAAAGAGCTGCTTCATTTGAGGTAGCTTTTTTTTTGACTCTAAATCTCTAATCTAAAGTCTCAAGTCCAACGTCTCAAGTCTAGAGTCTAAAGTCTAATTAATATCAGTCAAACAAAGTAAGATTACCAAATTGGTCAGAGGGTGGTGTTGGAAAAATAAGGGAAGGCACATCAATCTTAGTATCGATAATGCGCGGTGAAATTGGAAAGTGTTTCATCTTATCAGATGAATAAGGTGTCAAGACGTTGGTAAGCGTTTCAGAATTGCTGTTGTTATTTAGCCAAATACTTTCTGCTTTGGCATCGAGCATAACTGGCATACGTTCCTGAACGGTGGCCACCATTTCGTTGGCTATTGAAGTAATAATGGTAAAGGTTTGGTGTTCGTTGCCTTCTGTGTCTTCAAACTCTTCCCACAAGCCGGCAATGGAAAATAATTCCTGATCGGTGGCAACAAAGCGATAGGGTATCATGGTTTTTTTGCCTGCTTTCTTCCAGGCATAAAATCCATCAGCCGGTATGATGCACCGCGTTTTCATCAACGCTTTTCGCAGCGAGGCCTTATCATGTATTGTTTCTGCATGCACGTTTATTATTTTTTCACTAACCGTTTTATTCTTCGACCATTCGGGTGAAGTGCCCCAATAGAAAGTAGAAATACCGTGTGGGGCAGAACTTGTAATAACGGGTAGTAGTTGCGTGGGCGCAGCATTAAAACGCGGTTCATAAAACGCAGGAACATCAACGGAGAATCGTTCCTTTACCTTTTCAGCGGAAGCGGTAATGCTGTACCGGTCTATCATTTTATTTTTTGCTAGTAGTGAGTTGATTGTTTGAAAAAGTGCGTTTCATCACGACAAAATAAAGCGCAATGCACGCGCTTCGCTCCAATATAATCCATTTTTGTTGAATTGGGCAAAGCCAACATGACCGCCATGCTTCGGACTTTCAAAGGTAATGAACGCATGGTTTTTAAGTTGTTCTTCCGGATAACAATCTTCGCTGAGAAACGGATCATTTTGTGCATTGACAATGTGCGCTGGTATCGATATGTTTTTTAAAAAATACAACGCGCTGCATTGTTTATAATAATCGATTGCATTTGAATAGCCATGCAACGGTGCGGTGAAGTGATCATCGAATTGTATAAGCGAGCGAATCTTTTCCATGCCATTAATATTAATACCTTCCATTACTTTCGATTTCTGAATAATCTTGTTCTTTAGACTTTTTAAAAAGCGATTGGAATACATCCAGTTTGAGGGCTTGGATATTTGCAAGCAACTCGAATGCAAGTTTAACGGAACAGAAAACACAATTGATTTTTTGATTATAGAATGGGCGGTTCGCTCACCCAAATATTTTAATGTTAGGTTTCCACCCAAACTAAAACCGATCAGGTAAATAGAATCGTATCGATTTTTTTTAATGGCATGTTGAATCACGCTATCTAAATCGTCTGTTGCACCGCTGTGATAAAAACGCAGTTGCTTATTCATTTCTTCTCCGCATCCTCTATAATTCCAAGCAAGTGTATCAACTCCATTGGTAAAGAAAGCTTTGGCCATTCCTTTTATATAGGCACGTTGAGAATTACCTTCCAAGCCGTGGGAGATAATCACCAGTTTTTTTGATCCTTGCGTAAGCCAGTCTAAATCAAGAAAATCATTGTCATCTGTTTCAATTCTTTCGCGTTGGTAAGGTTGCAACACTACTGACCGCATCAACGAAGGGTATATTGTTTCGAGGTGAGCGTTAAAGAATAGTGAAGGTGAATGATAATCTTTATTGGCGAAAGCACTATTCTGTAATGACGCAGAATCACCGTCATGAGAGTGAGCACTCATGTTACGTTAGGTTTTAGAAGCAATAATTTTTAAATGGCCTAAGTGATGTTCACCATGCCAGGCGTACAAAGCAATTTGCCGTTCTAACGTTACCTGTTTTTTTGTTTCCGGATGCGTGAATGCTTTCTTCAAATCATCCGCGCCAAGCGTATATAACAACGCGGTCCATTTTGCATGCAGTGCTTTAAGCAAGGTAATTGAAACAGCGGGATCAAAATTTGTTTCTGGCGTTTGCGCCCATTCTTTTTCGTTATACGCTTTTATAAGCGGTGTTTCTTCCGTGAGTGTCCACTTGGTTCGAATGTACGCGTTCATATGGCTATCTGGTAAATGATGCAGAACTTGCAATGCTGTCCACCCTTCTTCGCGATACGAAATTTGAAGTTGCTCAGCAGACAGCGTCTTTGCAATTTTTTCTATTTTAGAAGGCAAGCTTTCTATGCGGCCAATATTTAATTTTATTTCTTCAGGTGTATAACTTTCCTGCGGTGTAAATTTTCCGATGGGATATCGGGCTGCATCATCGTTATTCATGAAATTCTTCTTTAGCTTTTTTTCGTCTTTTGCGAACCCGAATGTTCACCATCTCAATAATCATCGAAAACACAATGGCGAAGTAAACGTAGCCTTTTGGAACTTCCTTATGTAATCCTTCCAGAAAAAGCATAAATCCGATGAGGATTAAAAAGCCGAGTGCCAACACTTCCATTGATGGATGCTTGTGTATAAAATCGCTAATCTTGCCTGAGAAAATAATCATAATACCGATGGAAAGAACTACGGCAATGATCATGATGATTACCTTATCTGTTAAACCGACAGCCGTTAAAATCGAATCAAAAGAAAATATAATATCGAGCAATACGATTTGAACAATTATGCCGGGAACATTTACTTTTCCTGAACCGCCAACGGTTGGCTCATCATCTTCGCCTTCCATTTCGTGATTAATCTCACGCGTACTTTTTGCGATTAGAAATAATCCTCCAAGAATAAGGATTAAGTCGCGGCCGCTAATAGGCATGTCTTCTCCGAAAATAATAGTGCCCGGAAGCGTGAAGAGCGGTTCTTTAAATTTCATTACCCAGGTAATGGTGAGCAGCAATAAAATACGAACTCCCATAGCAAGCAAAAGACCCATGTTTCGGGTCTTAGCGCGGATTTCAATAGGAAGCCGGTTGGAAACAATGGAGATGAAGATGATATTATCGATACCCAGGACAACTTCAAAGAAGGTTAGTGTGAGCAACGCGAGCCAGGTTTCTGGTTGCAGAAAAATTTCCATGCCGGGGTTTGGTCTTTATTTTAAAGGTTAAAAATAGGTTAAGTAAAATTATCCTCCAACAGCTCATTTTCAGTGGGCAAGATTCTTTTTTGACTGCTTAAATGGATGACATAATAGTCCAATCGATTCTTTCATCACACGGAAAGACCTGTAACATCTCGTGTACTCGGAACGTCTAATCGTCATCTTCTAGACTTATTGGTATTGCTGCTATCCGTTTTGGAATACGCGTGCAACCTATTTTTCACGATATACATCTGTCAATCGAATTCAACCTTAAGATCATCACTATGTTTCGCAATTACCTTAAAGTGGCTTTTAGAAATATTCTAAAGCACAAGTTTTATTCAGCACTCAACATTCTGGGTCTTGCCTTTGGTCTTACAGCGTGCTTTCTAATTGGACTCTACATTTTTGATGATTTGAGTTATGATACTTTTCACAAAGATGCAAGCCATGTGTATCGTATCGGTTTGATGGGGAAAATAGCAGGGCAAGAAATAAATACATCTTCGTCTTGTGCACCATTAGCGCAAGCGATGCTCGCTAATATTCCTGGAGTAGAGCAGGCCACGCGAATTGATAAAGAAGGAAATCTTGTAATGAAATTTGGCGACAAGGCGCTTGTTGAGCAAGAAGTAATTTATGCTGACTCTAACTTTTTTGAATTTTTTACCTTTGAATTATTGCAAGGCAATGTTCATACGGCTCTGAAAGAACCGAACACACTCGTACTTACCAAAGAAGCTGCAACGCGTTATTTTGGAAATGAATCTGCGCTTGGAAAGATAATGATTGTTGGAAACGACAAAAAAGCTTTTACAGTAACGGGCATCGCGAAAGCGCCACCACATAATTCGCATATTAAGTTTGAGATTATATTATCAGCGGCTTCAAATGAAAGGATGCGAGGTAATCAATGGCTTGGCAATAGTTTTTATACTTACTATCGTAAAAATCCAAATACAAAAACCGAAAGCATTGAAGTAAAATTGAGAGAGATGGTTATTGAACACACAGGCCCAGAGCTCGAAGCGGGTCTTGGTATTTCATTTGCCGATTTTGAAAAGCAAGGTGGTGTATATGCGTATTATTCTTTCCCCATGCTCGACTCGCATTTGTACAAAACGGATATGGATAATGATATGAGTCCTCGCAGCGATATTAAGAACGTATACTTTATGGCGGCCATCGGAATTTTTATTTTGTTAATAGCCTCCATCAACTTCATGAATCTTTCTACTGCCCGATCGGCCAGTCGCGCGAAAGAAGTGGGCTTACGCAAAACTTTGGGTTCGCTTCGCTCTACGTTAATATTTCAATTTATTGCCGAGTCTTTTCTGTATACGTTTACAGGAACTGCGCTCGCCATCGCTGCAGTGTATGCGTTGTTACCGGGCTTTAATTTGATTGCCGGTAAAGAACTGCAGTTTACTTCTTTGCTCTCTCCACAATCCATGATGGGCGTTGGAATTATTTTCTTTCTGGTTTCTGTATTGGCGGGAAGTTATCCTGCTTTTTATCTCACATCTTTTAATCCAATTGATGTATTGAAAGGTAAAGTACGATCGGGCATGAAGAGCAAAGGTATTCGCAGTGTATTGGTGGTGGTTCAATTTACCATTTCAATATTTCTTATTATCAGCACCATGATTGTGTATAAGCAACTTAACTATTTGCAAGAAAAAAATATTGGCTTGGACAAGCAACAGGTTTTAGTACTTCGAAATGCCAGAAGACTGGAATCGAATATGAATGCGTTTAAAGAAAATCTGAATAGCACCACCGGCATTGTAAGTTCAAGTTATACCAACAATGTATTTCCAGGGGTAAACAATACCACTATCTTTCGCGCGGCAGGAACGACACAAGATCATATTATGGGTAGCTATTATGCCGATTACGATCACGTTAATGTTCTTCGAATGTCATTTGTTGAAGGACGTTTCTTCTCGAAAGATTTTCCTTCAGATTCTAGCGCCTGTGTTATTAATGAAGCTGCAGTGAAAGAATTAGGATGGACTAATCCGTTAAATCAAAAACTTACCAGCTTCGACAACGGTTCGCCTGTAGACATGCAAGTGATAGGTGTGGTGAAGGATTTTAATTTTGAATCCTTAAAATCGAAAGTAAGACCCATGCTCATTCAACTCTCATTACACTCGAACAACATGTTGATTCGCTATGATGGTTCTGCAAGAGATGCCGTTGAAAAAGTAGAAACGTTATGGAAAAAGAATGCTTCTAACGAGCCTTTCGAATATTCTTTTCTCGATGAAAATTTCGATGAGTTGTTTCGCGAAGAGCAACGGTTGGGCAAGGTATTTTCTGCAATGACCGGCATTGCTATTTTCATTGCGTGTTTAGGATTGTTAGGACTTGCTTCTTTTACGGCCGAACAACGTACAAAAGAAATTGGCATTCGGAAAGTGATGGGCGCATCGGTTTATTCTGTGAGTGCCATGCTATCAAAAGAGTTTATGATGTTAGTGGGCATTTCATTTTTGGCTGCGAGTGGCCTAACCTGGTATTTTATGAACAGTTGGCTAAGCACATTTGCCTACCGCATTGATATGAGTATCTGGGTATTTGTATTGGGTGGTTTGCTTGCTGCTTCCATCGCTATGCTTACCGTAAGTTTTCATTTTATTAAGGCAGCGCGTTTAAATCCGGCCATATCCATTCGAAATGAATAATTTCAAAGAATACTAAAAGCTTCGTTTTTTGCTTTGAAAAAGGGGTTATTTTCGCTCTATATTATGTTTTTGTTAACGCGGTAATACTGTGCTAACATTTACTACTTTGGAGAAATAATCATCTTTCAATATGGAAAAAAAGAATAATTCGAAGAAGGCATTGAGAAGCCTTATAAACGATGCAATGCAGGAAGTCATTATTAGTTTAGAACTTCCTAAGCCAAGCAAAAAAGTAAAGAAGCTTTTAAACCGCAATGCAAAAAAGATTGCGTCAATCTACACAGATTTGTTAAAGCGTGAGGATAAGAAAAAGAGAAAGACCGAAAAGCTTATTGAAGATAAAGGGGCAACGGCCAATAAAAAGGTGAAGACCATTAAGGCTCCGAAAAAACAAACATTGGCGACAGTATAATTTTAGAAATTCCATTTCATTTTATAACGAAGCCCTCGATCGAGGGCTTCGTTATTTATACCGGCCGCGTTCTTCAAGCCATTCAAAAATGGATACGTTGCAAAGCACCAACAGCATTCCATAAAAAATATCTTCGAAAGGTATTGTGGCTATGCGAATTCCAAGATTTTCGTTGTCATTATACCACACCACTTGGCTGTCAATAAAGCTTCCTGTTAAAATTCCATTTACTAAAAGGAATGGAATTAAAAGAAATGCAAACGCAAAGTAAAATCGGCCCATGAAGCGTGGTCTAATTTTAAGCAATAGAAAAGCCAGCGCTAACGCGAGTAAGGTAAACGTTAGGCCCGTGTACCATTTATCGATATGGTAAATTCCAAAAATTAATAGCAAAATAATGAGGGCACTTGAAATTAACTCTTGATGCGGAAAGAGGTAATCGCTTTCTATCAGATTGTTGATAGCAAAGTAAGAGAATAAGCATGCATACGGAATGCAAATGAAAAACAATAGTTCCTCGATAGGTAACGCCCCTAAATAAATACCCGTAAGGTATTGCGCATTAAATCCCCAAATGCCCATATAGGTAAAGGCTTCATCCCATATAATAAAAAAAGCAGCGGGAATAAGAATAGCAATCCACGCATGTTTCCATTTTTTATAAAATGGTGCTTTTGAATAAAAACTAAAGAGAAATGGAAACACGATGGAGAGAAAATTGATCGTGAGATAGAGGTATTTAGGATTCAATGTTATTGTGTTTCTTGTCTGTCTTTTTTAAAGTTGAACGTTTTAGGTTCATATTTTTTTGGTGCATACAAAAATCCAAACGCTTCACAGCCTTCTTTTGTATGTTTTCCGTGGTGAATATAATGCGCATTAACCATACGTTGCAAATATCGGCTTCTTTTCGCTGGCCGCCACTTGGCACGTTGGTGCACAATAATATCATGAAAGACAAGGTAGAAAAATCCGTAACAAAAAATACCTATGGCAACCGCTATTAGGTAAGGATTGTACTGTATAATCGAAAAGTAATAGAAAAGTGCAATACAGGGAATGCTAAAAACCAACGCAAACAAATCGTTTTTTTCTAATGAATGATCGTGAATGGTATGATGCGATTTATGCCACGCCCATAAAATGCCATGCATAATGTACTTGTGAGAAAACCAGGCAACAAACTCCCAGAACAAAAATGTTCCAATAGCAATCAATGAGCAAATTATAAATAAACTAATGTCCATCGTTACGTTGCGTTCTGTGCCTCACTATTTTGATTTTTGAAGTAAGCCTCCAAAATGGTAAAGCGATAGTTAAAAATAGCGTTTACCTTTTGCTCCACAAACAACCAACCCGCGAGCCGGCCAACAAATCCAAAAGGGATAGCATAATTTACTTCATCGGTCATTTCAATTCCGCCCTTTATTTCCTTGAAACTATGCTGATGATGCCAGAGTGCATACGGCCCAAAGCGCTGCTCATCTACAAAATAATGAGGTTCTGCTACGTGTTTAATTTCCGTTATCCAATGCATTTTAATAAACGGAAGTACGCGCACAAAATATCGAATAATTTGGCCGGTGTACATTTTTTCACCACCAGAAATATACAGAATTTCAAACCCCATTTCTTTGGGTGTAATTTTAGAAAGGTTTTTTGGTGTTGAAAAAAATGCCCAGGCTTCCGATATGGAAATGGGTAGAAATTGTATCCGTTTGATTGTGTAAATCTTCATGTGCTAAAAACACTTAACGCATAACAATGTTCTTTGCCATGTTAGAGAAAATTAATCCATGAAAAGGAAGAACAGCATACCAATACAACCTACCGCGTAAGCCCAAAGGCCGGAAGGTAGCGGTTTGAACCAGCGTTTTCTTATTCTCGCTATCAGTAATCTTAAATTCCAACCATGCTTCTCCCGGAAGTTTCATTTCAGCATACAGCACAAGTCTGCCATTTTTTTTATCGGCTAGAAGCACGCGCCAGAAATCCAATACATCGCCTACCTTTAAATTGCTTTCACTTCTTCTACCTCTACGCAACCCAACACCGCCCACCGATTTATCCATGAAGCCACGAATTCTCCACAACCAATCACCCCAATACCAACCACGCTTTCCACCAATGCTCCAGATATTTTCAACAACATCATTTGTGGCTCTTTCAAAAACTACCGACCGTGTATCCATATAACATCCATGCGTAGGAACCTCAATGTAGCTGAGAAAATTTTTGTGTATCGATTCATTCCATATGGCATCTTTCCAACTGGAGATTACGTTTTTTTTCTGAATGCGTTCGAAGGCAATCTGTAGTGTTTCCTCGTAGCTCAACAATCGAATAGGTATTATAGTGTGAATGCACATATCACGACAGATCACTTCATTTTTTAAACTACTTACTAAACTTCTGGCCAGCGCATACGATGTTGATGTAACAAAATACAACCAGAGCGAAGAAAGTTTTGGCGTAAGGATAGGTACGGTAATGATAATTCTTTTTAGTCCGCGAACTTTTGCAAAACCCAATAGCATTTCTTTATAGGTAAGAATATCCGGACCACCTATATCGAACACTTCGTTAAATGTTTCTTTCAACAACAACGCACCGTTTAGATATTCTATAACATTTCGAATGCCAATGGGCTGACATCTGGTTTTTAACCATTTTGGTGCAATCATAATGGGAAGCTTCTCAACTAAATCGCGAATGATTTCGAATGATGCACTGCCAGACCCAATAACAATGGCGGCACGAAATGTAGTGAGTGGCACATGCGAGCTTTTTAAAATTTCTTCCACATTTTTACGCGAACGCAAATGGTTAGACAATTCTTCATCATTACTGATGCCACTTAAGTAAATAATTTGTTTGGCCTGAGTTTCATTAAGGTAGTAAGCAAAATTTTGCGCAGATTCTTCCTCTAGTTTCCCAAAATCTGGATAGGAAGTAGTCATTGAATGAACAAGGTAGTAGGCCGCATCAATATCTTTTGGAAGCGCACGCAATGATTTACGATCACTAAGATCGGCCTCTATAACCGTAATATTTTTTGACAGCTCTTCTGAAAAATATTCTGAATCGAATCGCCTTTTATCGCGCACCAAACAAATTACATGGTGGCCTTCCTCAACTAGAACAGGAAGTAATCTGCGGCCAATGTACCCGGTTGATCCAGTCAGTAGTATTGTCATTTCGTTATGAATATTGCTAAAGGTATTTCAATTTACAGATGCCCATTACAATTTCCAGATAAATTTAATCCAGCGCTTCCTTATACGTTTTTAGAACTCTTTCGCGTGCCACTTTGTGATCTACAATTGGCTTAGGATATTTATCTGTGCCAAATTCCGTAACCCACTTTTTAATGTAAAGTAATTTTGAATCGAATTTTTCGGCTTGAAGCGTAGGATTGAAAACCCGAAAGTATGGGGCAGCATCACATCCTGAACTTGCTGCCCACTGCCAACCACCGTTGTTAGCAGCGAGATCAAAGTCAAGTAACTTTTGGGCAAAGTACGCTTCACCCCACCGCCAGTCTGTCAGCAAATGCTTTATTAAAAAGCTAGCGGTAATCATGCGTACGCGATTGTGCATAAAGCCCGTGGCATTGAGCTCGCGCATGCCAGCATCAACGATAGGGTAGCCGGTTTTACCTTCGCACCACGCGCGAAACTCGCTTTCATTATTTCGCCAAATAATTTTATCGTAAGCCGGCTTAAAAGCTTTTGTTTCAACGTTTGGAAAGTGCCACAAAATTGTGTGATAGAAATCACGCCAGATTAATTCGTTTAGCCACACGCCATTTTTCTTTAACGCAATTTGTGCTAATTGCCGAATGCTCACTGTGCCAAATCGTATATGGACGCTTAATTTTGTCGTTCCTTTTATCGCAGGGAAATTTCGTTGGGTATCATATTTTTCAATGATGGAAGTCTTGATGCTTCGCTCCGGGAAATCGAGGTCAGATGATTTAAAACCGAGCCCTTCTAATGTTGGAAAAGGTAGCGGTTTTGTTTTAAGAAAACGATGAAAATATTTTTCGGTGGGATAACTGGTAAGAAAAAATGTATTGAGCTTCGCTTTCCATTTGCGACTGTAGGGTGTGAAGATGGTGTACGGTTTTCCATCGTCCTTTAAAACTTCATCTTTCTCAAAAATTACCTGATCTTTAAAACTTTTAAAAATGATGTTTCGTGTTTCTAAATCCGTTCGAATCGATTCATCTCGTTCGCGTGCATAGGGTTCATAATCGTGATTGGTATAAACGGCTTTCGCATTTACTTTTTTGTACAGATCAACCGGATTTCCATGTAGCACATATAAGGAACTTCCCAGTTCTTCCAACTGAGTTTTAAGAATGTGAAGCGATTGATGAATAAACTCAACACGTTTGTCATATCTATCTTCAAGCTTATCCAGAATCGCTGTATCGAATATGAAAATTGGAATAACATTTTTGTTTTCTTTTAGTGCAGCGTACAATCCTGCATTGTCGTGAAGACGAAGATCTCTTCTAAACCAAAAAAGGGTTGTCGCTGGACTTATTAATGCGTTAGCCTTTTTCAGATCGGAGACTTTCAATTTCGTGTTCAAGTTTATCGATGATCGCCATTTTAGAGGCATACGTTTTTAAATCGCCCGAGCGCTGAATGTGCATTGCTTCTTCTAAGAGTTTAATGCGCTTTGCCTCAAGGGTTTTGATTGGGTCTTTCTTTAGGAATGAAAACATGACTCTTGAACAAGAAGTAAGGTAATTTGTTCAAATATAATTAGCTTTAAATTTAGTTCAGTCAGTATTCCAACGAAATGTTTCATCTTGGGGTCTATTGCCTACTATTAACCTTCATTTAAAATGAAAAATCTGATTTGTGCTTTGCTTTTATTCTTTGCGGTATTTGCCTGTTCTGATAAGAATGTTGCGATATCATCTTTTAGAGATACAAATGCGGAAATCAAAATACAGGTTTGCACGCGCGGGTGTTATCAATATTTGCTTAATGTGGATGGCACACTTTACGCAATCAATTCGCTTCATCAGGAATTTAAAGTTGATGGATTACCTGTAAAATTTACTGGTCGCTTAACCAGTAAAATAATTGCCATCAATAAACCTACTCCAACTGACGGCCAGACCTTTGATTTCAATGCTAATGAAATTGAAATCGAGAAAATTGTGAAGCGATAATGCATCCACCAGAACGTTGCGCGTAAATCAATTTCGTGTAATCTGGCTGTTGTCAAAGTGCTTTATGTTCGTCTCGTTTTCGGGAAGGTAATTCTTGCATACTAAACGCATAAGATTTCCCTGCCAATAATGCTAATCTTTGTTATAGTTTTGGAGCGAGCCACAGGAATGCTGCGGAGAGAATAAAGAGGATGTAGAAGTAAATAGGATCTACCATTTTCGATTCCATAATTTTCTTTTTGGCTGTAGCGTGTGAAACAATGTTAATTAATCGGTTTGCTTTAATCTGATTAGCAATTGTAAGTGATTTCCATTCTTCATTTTTCGAAACATAATAGTGAAGCGATGCATCCTCACTTATTTCTGCTGTATGCCAACCCGGTTCAGCAGCCCAAGCTCGCGCATACCAAACATCATCTATCATTACATCTTCGTGTAACGGTAAGGTAATGCTATCAACCACAAGCGTTGGATTCTCTACTGAAGAAATAATTTCAAAGTCAATCGGTTCGTCTTGGTAAATTGGAAATGGATTTTTGATTTTTATTTTGGATGACGAAGTATTTTGTCTTGAAATATTTTCAATAACAGGCGACCAAAGATTAGCATAGTTCAATGAATCTCCCGACAACGTAAGTTGATACGTCTGCTGTAGAAGTTGAAATCCTATTTTACCGAAGCCCTGATTTTTATATCCTGATAGTATTCTGCTTTTATTTTTGATGATTGATTTTACGGATGATGATTCGGTAATTCTATACGGTGGTGTAGGAAGCGTGATGGATGCTTTAGCAAGTATTAAACTCGCTGTATCAGTTTTAATCTTTTGCGCTTGAAATGGAAAGAAGTTAATTTTTCCTTTTGGTGCTTTTGAAGGATCAATATTCATCAGCAACAATCCCAACCCATGTTGAACACTTTCGTGAAGTATAGTTTGTTCGGACGCTGATAACATGTTTAACGCATTCGCATCCAGCACCAACAAATCAAAATGATTTAACAATTCATTTGTCAAACGACTAAAAGATTGCGCGGGCAGATTTCCATATTCAAACCTAAAATTGTTTTTCGAGAGTTGATAGCGTAGCAATAGCTGATGTCCTTTTGCTGTGAGGAAATTTTTTAAATATTGTGTTTCGAAAGTTGGGTAGGATTGAAGGAAAAGAATTCTTAGCGGCTGCGATACTTCAATATGTATAGGAAGTATTTCACTCCATGTATTTCCGTCTGCTTTTTCGCTGATCACTTCGTAGGATAAATTTCCGCTTTGCTTAGGCCGAAATGAAAGCTGAAAAGATTGTTCACCTTTTTTCTCTATTACTATGGAGTCTTCATTTCCGGCTGGACTTTTTAATACAATTTTCGTTTTGCCTGACTTATTATAATAGAGTCCGTTGATTGTATGTTTTCTATTTGCTAGAATAGGTTTATCAATATGTAATTGAATAATACCTTCTTTTTTGTTTGATGAAATGAATTGAAATGTTTTAATATCCAATAAATCCAGTGCATGATTGGGTAAACCTTCTCCAACAACAAACTGAATATCATGTTGAATTGACGGTAGATCATGATAGGTAATTTTATTGGATCCTCTATATGGTCTAACTCCCTCAATATGTTTTAGCGATGCGCTGCCATATAATTGAACAAGGCTGTCGATCTTCTTCTCATCATAATTATTGGTCAATATGATTAATGATGATGATCTCTCCACATTATATATAGGTCGCAGAAATATTCCCGCCAATGCCAGCATCATTAAACCAACTACAATGATTCGGGCAATGCGAAGTGATTGTTTCCTTCGCCACTCTAGCCAAGTAAAAAGAGCAGCCAGCAGTATAAGTACTGTTAATGCAAGTTCGATTGGTAGGAAAGAATTGAACGACATCATCGTTGATTGGTGATTTTTTCATAGCGAAGTGAATTCTTTAAAGAGAAATCATTGTGTGTTGTATCGCTCTGTATTAAAAGTGTTACCATATTAATTCCTTAACTTTTTAAGGTTCCGAATGAAGGACTGATCAAGTGCATGCAAAATTTGCTGCTGAGATTGTGGTGATGTAGTTTCGGTTGGCAATACATTCCATAATGCTTTTCTAATTTCATTTAACGCTTCTATTTTTTTATCTGCTTCAATTTTATTTTCTGTAAGCGCAGTGATCAGCGACAAACTCTTTAAATATTTTCCTGGTTGATTCATTGCCACTTTGGATAGTTCCTGTCCCGCTTTTAAGAATTGATTTTTTTGAGCACTTGTTATGGTGATCGTCTTCTGAAGAAGTAATTTATCAATCATTAAAGCAGCCTGTTTGATGTTCGGATAGAGGTTCATTTTCACCTTTTGATATTGAGCAGCGGTATTTTTAATATCCGTTAAATCACCCGTTAATCGTTTCTCTTCTTTTAATGGTGGCGGATCAAACCCGGTGCGGTGTACATATACTCTTGAGTCCTGACTAATCTCTTTTAATAACTTCAATGCCTTGTACTGATACGGCAATGATTTCTCTGGCTGATATAGGCGCAGATATAACTCTGCATCCCACATAATGGTGAGCGCTGCTTTTAATTTTGCTTTTATTGATTGTGTAAAGAAGGTAGCTTCTTCTTCATCATCGTGCACGTGTTTAAAATCTGCGAGCGGATCTTCTTTCGCATTCGGATCATTTTTGTTTTCATGGTTGTGTGTTTCTGTTTTCTTTTCGGTTACAAGATTGTGTTCATTTTCTTCATCGTGCACATGACCAAAATTCTTTACAACATCTTCATGCGAATGGTCATCTGCTCCTTCAAGAGATTCAGAACTTTGAGCGATACCACTTTCAAATTCTTCGCCCATAAATTCTCCATACTTTAGGCGTAGTATTTTTTGATCGTAACCCAATTCATTGCTTTTGAAATTGAACTTGTCTGTTGTGATTTGCTTTTTATCCTTTAACAATTTCTCCGAGTCAATAATAATCTGCCTTTGACTCCTGAAATATTCTGGCATTAAGTCAACACCACGTCCGGCATCAATAGAAGTTTCTTGTTGGGTGGTATCTTGTAACGCAATAAAGAAAGTCTCTGTTCGATTATATCCAGCATGCGGAGTTTTATTATCGAACGCTTCAATATAAAAATAGAGTTCATCACCTGGCTCAAGTCCAAGCTTAATCAGATCAATCACTTTTGCAGCGCTTACCTCCTTACCTTGAATCTTGGCTGGTGTATCAAAGAATAATTTTTCTTCCCTAAACTTTACTGACTCGCCACTACCTTTACTTACCGTTGCAATAATGTGTGCATTACGAATACTGTAATCATCCGTTAGCACAGACTTCAAATTAATTTTCAAATTATCCGTTGCCTTGAGTTCGGTAAACTGGTTTAAGTTTTCTACCGCAATAGTGGGTGGCTGATCTTTGAAAACTTCAATTTTATAAAAGTCAGAATACTGTCGGCCTTTTGCTTCGCTAAAAGCGAGTTGATAAAATCCAGACTCAGTAAAGGATCGTTCAAATGCATAACCATTTTCTAAGGCTTTGAGATTTATACTATCCTTTCCGGAGAAAATAATTTTATGATCGATAACCTCACCTTCATAGACAATCTTCCACTGCACTTTACTTCCCTCAGCGATTTTAATATTAGGGTTCGCGCTTACTGTTCTCTGAAGCGCAGTATATGCAGGTGGCACAACGCCAATGGTAATGCTTTTTATAAAGGAAGGTAATTTTTCAATAGATATGTTTTCTTCTTTAAATTCTTGTGTCGAGATATTTTTTTCAGCAGTGGTTAACGTAAACGAACTCAATCCAACATATACCGCAATACTCAGCGCAAAGAGAAGTGAAGCCTGACCAATCTTATTCGGTAGTTTTATGTTGGGGTACAATTCTTCGAACCGCTCAATGGTTCGTTGCTTCTGTAGTTGTTGTAGGGAAGTCAACTTACTATCGTCCATCAAAAGCAGATCACTACTTTCTTCCAACTGTGGATAACGTTTGTTGATATACGAAACCAATTCTGCTTCTCCGATTCCAAAAATGTTCAACTGAATACTTCGGAATATAAAAAAGAATACACCAACACCAATGGAAAGAATATAGGTAGTTAAGGGTTTCAACAAAAACACATGACTAATACTCAACACAACCAGGTTAAGAGAAAATGCAATCAAGCATACTTCCGCCAACCGAACCAATGTGTAGCGTTGCTTTAGACGATGCAGAAAATATAGTGACGATTGCTTGATCATTGATTTCTCTTAAAGGCAATAATACGTTCCGCTAGTAATACAACTAAAATCAATGCGAATAAAAATGGTATCGCGTTGTTGGTTTCAGCAATCACAAAGGTATTTGCTATTTGAGATGGAGCCGATGACCATAATTCTTTTTCAGGTAATGTGCGCCTGTCAAATTTATTTGCGGTTTGCTGCGCTTGTTCTTTTGGAAGTAGGATAGAAGCAAGTTGTAACGTCAGGTTATTTTCAATGGCATTTTCCTGATCAAGTCGTTGCGTTAACAACCAACCTTTATCGGATAAGGTAATTATTTTATTTCCAAATTTTTTCTTATTGAATGCAAGGTTTTTTGTTTGCATGTTTTCTGGAATTGCATTCTCTGAAAGCCATATAATCCAATCTGCTTGATCATCATTCAACTTGGAAATGTCACTACTTTTTATTTTTAGAACACAAGGCAATGTTTCATCCACCGCTTTCAATGCGGCAATCATAATATTTTTGTCGTATCCGAATTCGGAATCACTCGCAATTAAAATTGATATTGTATCCTGATTTTGAATGAGCATTTTGTCTTGCGCAGTCAATGAATTAATTCCTACCGCTTCATTTGCAAACATCGTACGGTCACCATTCGAATTACCTTTCCGAACTAAAACTGAATCAGAAGAAAATAGAGTAGTGCTTACTGTAAATTTTTCGGGTTGTGGACTTTTTGAAATCCATTGTATGTTATTTGGTAACGTGGTTCTCTTTCCTTTAAACCGATTGGCATAATTATACGAGAGCACCACTATCTGTTTCGCTTGTACTTTCTTTAACGATTCGATCAGTGATCCGTAATTCAGTTTATGCGTTATTATTGAACTATCTTTTAATAATGGAAAATCTTTTTCAAGCCATCTCAACTCAAATCCATTTTGTTCTAAACTATCAATCAATGTCTTGAAGTCTTTCTCTTTCTTCATGCCACGTTCCATCACCATCCATTTGATGTCTTCTGATTTGGAATTCGTATAACTCAATCCGCTTAACAATAAAACCACGAACGTAATTAGCAAACATCTCAGCGCTAACAAAACCAACTCATTCAATCGAATATTTCTAAACTGTCGCGTGCTGGTTTCTTCAAAATGGCGAATGCTTCCGATGCGAATTACCTTACCTTCCTTGCGACTAAGCAAATGAATTGCGATCGGAATCAATAATCCCGTAAGTCCCCAGAGCCATGTTAGATTTAAGAACTGCATCAGCGCATCAACGAGTTACGTACTTTCAAAAAATCGCGCAGGGTTTTTTCAAATGGATCGCTCATCGTTACTAGTTGATAGGTAATTGCTTTCTCCAACATCCACATGCGCGTTTCTTTCACCCAGTCGTTAATGCGTGCCTTGTAAACATCTTTTTGAAGTGCAGTATCTACCTTCACCTGACGATTATTTTCTAGATCTTCAAACGAAAATGATCCATCATAACTCATCTCCAATTCTTGCTGACCCATAATGTGAAACACGATCACTTCATTGCGCGGTGTTTTTAATCTTGAAATGAAATGCAAAAGATCGCTGTCATCATCATACATATCCGTAAAGAAGATGATGAGCTCCTTGCCATGATGATCGAACAATTGTTCAATGCCGCCACCGTTGTTCCAACGGCCTTCGCTTTTTACCATTACCAAAGCGTTGAGAAAGCGAATGAACTGCTGTGTTTCGAAACGCGGTTGGATGGTGTTGATGTTTTTATTGTTTACTGTAAAAAGTCCGAACGTATCACTCTGCTTTCGCGCAAGGTAAGCGAGGGCCGCGATCATCACTTTTGTATACTGCAATTTGCTCATTGCGCCTTCTGCATAACTCATCGAGTTGCTAGCATCGAGCATAAACTTTACAGTGATATTCGTTTCAATGGCTGCCTGCTTAATGTAATAACGCTCCGAGCGCGCATACATTTTCCAATCAAGTTGGCGCAAGTCATCGCCCGGCTCGTAACTTCTGTACTGACTAAATTCCTGACCAGCACCTACTGCCTGACTTTTATTGCTCCCACTCATAAAGCCTTCTACAATAATCCGAGCAACCAACTCAAGACCGGTCACGGAATTTAAAATCTCTGGTTTGAGTAAGTCTTTCAGTTGTGTGTTCACAAACTTAGCCGTGAAGATAGTTACAGATATGGTTTAGAAGCAGTAGCAAGTTTTAGCAATTGCTCCGTTACATCATCACTCGTTACCCCTTCCGCTTCCGCCTTAAAGTTCATTAAGATGCGATGGCGCAACACCGGATACGCAACGGCCTGAATGTCATTTTGTGTAACCGAAAAATTTCCATGCAATAAGGCACGTGCTTTCGCTGTGAGAATCATCGCCTGCCCCGCCCGTGGGCCAGCACCCCAGCGCACCCATTCGTTCACAAACTTAACATCGCTTTCGCCCGGACGCGTGGCGCGAATCATCGTGCTCACCATGTCAATCAGATCTGTGTTAATATGTACATCGCGCACCAGACGTTGCGCCTCTTTTATGGCTTCTCCTTCTATTACTTTATGTATGGTATGCGTTTTTCTTCCGGTCGTATTGGTAAGAATGGAACGCTCTTCTTCAGCGGTAGGATAATTTATTTTTATGAACAACAGAAATCGATCGAGTTGAGCTTCCGGCAACGGAAATGTGCCGGCTTGTTCAATCGGATTTTGTGTGGCAAGAATGAAGAATGGTTTATCCAACGGATAGGTATTACCCGCATAGGTCACTTCAAATTCCTGCATGGCCTCGAGCAGAGCTGCTTGTGTTTTTGGTGATGTGCGGTTAATCTCATCGGCCAAAATTATATTTGAAAATACAGGCCCTTTATTGAATTTAAAAAATCGTTTACCCGTGGTATGATCTTCCTCCAGAATTTCTGTTCCAATAATATCCGAAGGCATAAGATCAGGAGTGAATTGAATTCTCCTAAACTTTAAATCGATAGCTTCCGCCAGCGTACGAATCATTAACGTTTTGGCAAGACCGGGCACACCTTCTAACAACGCATGTCCTCCTGCAAGAAAGGTAATTAACAACTGATCAATCGTTTCCTCTTGACCAACAATTACCTTTCTAATTTCGTCTTTAAGTGCTTCCAGTTTCGCAATCACATTTTTTACAGATTGTTCAACAACTTTTAAATCTTCTTTCATATCAAATTTTTTAAAGCCTCACCCCGGCTTTCTCCGCAGGGTAGGGTGACTCTCGATCTCAGCGATGCGCTTCAATTCTCAAGTGTCTTTCATTTTCAAATTTTCAAATTTACTAATCTTCAAATTATCATATCAACTCGAATCCAATCTGCACATTTTCAAATTGACTCATTTTCAAATTATCTTATCTCATCAAAGCATACATCACAATGTTCACACTAAATTTTGTATTGTCAATTTTATAAAATCGCTTATTCCGAAAATCATAATCCCACTCGCACCCATAATCTTTGTTGCTATACAGTACACCAATGCGCCCGTTGATCTCGATGGCTTTAAGGTAATCGTGAACAATGTCATCGCCCCAACCGTTTAGTTCTTGCGAAGTGGTGGGCGGTCCATCAAATTGGAAGAACATGGAGTAGAGGGCGTGGTTGTTTGGAATCTTCTTTAATGCAGTAGCACCAAAGATGCGCTCCATCTGCGACTCGAACGATTTGGAAAAAAGCCCGTCAATATCGTGGTTGCAGTCATCGACAAACACGAAGCCGCCATTGCGCACATACTTCTCGAAGTTGGCGCGCTCCTGTTGTGTAAACTCAACTAGTTTATGACCGCTCAAATAACAAAAGGGGCAACTGAAAATAGCATCGCTGCTAAGCGGCACAATGTTTTCCTGTGTATCCACTGGCAGCGTAGTATATTCAATAAGCGAATTCAACAAGTTCACTGGCATGCGTTGATCCACATCCCAATCTCCTGATTCGTATTGCAGTCGCGTAAAGAAAAATTTGTTTGGTACATTCATAAAGCCCGTGCAATTTCTGGTTTTTTATCATAGCGAATCAGAAAATTATACGAGCGGAATAATGCGTGGGATACGCTGCTGTGACGGATATGGTGGAGCAGTCGGAAGACTACATCCATAGTTCTGCTAAGTTTTATGCTATCAGTCGCAGCAGTGTCTCCCGCCTCGGGGACGCTGCGTACTTTCGTCAACTACTCTAGTTTGTAAAGAAACAAATCGTATTTTAATAGTTGAATTGCTTTGAATGATGATGATGTAGCGTCAGTAAGATGCAGCTTTCCGAAGATGGGGAAAATTGCTTTTATTTTAGGTTAGTAGTCATTAATAATAATTGGGTTATCGTTATGAGTGTGCGTAAAAAAATAACAGAGTATGATGGCATTTACTTTATCACTTTTACTTGCTGCGAATGGCTTTGTTTATTTGAAATTACCAATGGTTATGACGTGGTGTATAAATGGTTTGATCATCTTAAAAATAAAAATCACTTTTTATGTGGATACGTAATTATGCCAAATCACGTTCATGCACTTATTGCTTTTCAAAATACGGGAGGGGAATCCATTAATAAAATAGTCGGAAATGGAAAACGTTTCATGGCGTACGATTTGGTGAAACGATTAAACGAGGCAGGTAATTCTGATGTCTTAAATAAGCTTGCCAGCTTTGTCGATGAGAGCGAAAAATCAAAGGGCAAACTTCACCGTGTGTTCGAGCCTTCATTCGATTGGAAGGAATGCACGAGTGAGAAGTTTATCGAACAGAAATTAAATTATATTCATGAGAATCCATGCCGCGGTGCGTGGAATTTAGTGGAGCAGTCGGAACACTATATCCATAGTTCTGCAAAGTTTTATGCTACTGGTGAGCAAGGCATTTATCTCGTAACAAGTTATTCGGTATTGGAAGATGTGGATTTGACTCAGCGGAAAGAAGACGCAGCGTCCCCGAGGCGGGAGACACTGCTGTGACAGAGTGAGAAGTTTATCGAACAGAAATTAAATTATATTCATGAGAATCCATGCCGCGGTGCGTGGAATTTAGTGGAGCAGTCGGAACACTATATCCATAGTTCTGCTAAGTTTTATGCTGCTGGTGAGCAAGGTATTTATCGCGTAACAAATTATGCGGTATTGGAAGATGTGGATTTGACTCAGCGGAAAGAAGACGCAGCGTCCCCGAGGCGGGAGACACTGCTGTGAAAGAACAGAAATTAAATTATATTCATGAGAATCCATGCCGCGGTGCGTGGAATTTAGTGGAGCAGTCGGAACACTACATCCATAGTTCTGCAAAGTTTTATGCTACTGGTGAGCAAGGTATTTATCTCGTAACAAGTTATGCGGTATTGGAAGATGTGGATTTGACTCGGTGGAAAGAAGACGCAGCGTCCCCGAGGCGGGAGACACTGCTGTGACAGGGTGCTCTTTCGAAACACCGGTGGCAAAAGAATATCACACACTAAAACGACATACCGATCCTCAACCCGCCCCAGCGATGAGTATGACTGGTGGTAAATTCTTTTGTGATGATGGACTGAAAATATTCGATGTAGAATGAACGTATATTTATAATGACACCGGCATTGCCTTGAAATGTGATGTGTTTTATTTCATTCTGTTTTAAAGTATACCGACTATCCCGATTAAAAATAATTCCGCCTTGCAATGTAGCATCATACAAAACCATATTGACTAATGGTTGCACATAAATGTGCACACCGAATTTTTGTGATTGTGCTGATTTTTCTTTTCCACAAAATGCAGAGGTTATAGCAGAATTTAATTTACCCAGCATAATTGTGCTTCCCAAAGAAACTTTAGTATTCAATGTTCCCATTCGCGCAGCGGCAATACCGTTGAAAACAAAATAATTGGAGTGAAGAATGTTTTTTTCAATGCTTGCCTCGTAGTTAATAATCAAATCGTTTTTTATCTGATACTGCCATCCCTGCGGATCAGTGTCGTTTATCCAACGGTGAATAGTCCGCTGTATTTCGTGACCACCGGCCGCAGACCCAATCATCCCAAGCGAAAGCGCTGAAGATAGGCGTTGGCGCCTTGACGGATTAACACTTGCTCCAAATATTTTGATCATTAGAGCTGCGGCAAAAGGTCTGTCGTTAAACAATATTTTATTTGAACTGATGCTGGTAGGCGTGTAAGCATTGTGCTCGAGGGCGATTCCAAACCGGTTTGTGTTTTCTTTCTTTATAAGCAAGAGATGGGTGAGGGGATTTTTTTTCACGAATGGACTTACGATCTCAAGGTTTATGCCTTGTGTATAGTATTCATCGGTGCCACTGAAATAATCATTTTCATACTGCAATTGAATATGATTTATTACTGCCCCCATTCGAAAGCTGGCATTGTTATCTATAACTTGAGAAAAAGCGCTACAGCTGATGAGGTAAGCACAACCGAGAATAATATTTTTACATAGCATAACGCATGTACGATGAATGCATGAACTGTGGATTTTGAAAGTGAGAATTTTATTTTCTATTGATTGGATCCCTTATCGATTCCAAATTACCTATCGCTGAAATAACAATAAAATAAAACAGTCGTTTAAAATTTGAAAGAGGTAGATCCGCGAAATCTGCGTGCCTTTTAATCTGCGAAATCTGCGGGAAAGGTAAATTCAATAGGAGCTCAGAACCTAAATCTTTATCAATATTTTTTAGTCTAATCGAGTATATACTTTAGCAAACTAATTATTCCAAAGACAATGAATAACTGTTTTAAATTTTTAAAGTGTAGATTTCGTGATCACTGTTTCTATAAATTCAGTTTTTTTAATTCTTCTAAGATCAATTTATTTTGAAATCATTTATGTATGAAAAAATCAGTTGCTATAATTGGTAGCGGCCCCGCGGCACTGATGTTGGCAGCAACATTAGATGAAACACTTTTTAATGTCACAATCTACGAACGCAACGTTGCTTCCGCACGAAAGTTTTTGGTAGCAGGTGATGGTGGGTTTAATTTAACGCACTCCGAAGAACTTGAGCTATTTATTATACGGTATAATCCTTCATCATATCTGGAAGAATGTATTCGGTCG
>JBBRFY010000028.1:0-26062 GCA_038241205.1 Cytophagales bacterium | reverse complement strand
GGCGGTTATAGACCCGCGCGATTCTTTGTATTTGCGTATGGCCAACTCTTCATTGGTTTTTTTCTTAGAACATTAGTCTATCTCAACATTTTACCGTTCACTACCCTTTCACATTATAGTCTTCACATCAGTTTCGTGCTCGAAATGCTACTGCTTACATTCGCGCTAGGCGATCGAATTCAAATTCTGAAAAACATGCGCGATCGAGCACTTAAACGGATCATCCATCAGCATGAAGTGAACATGAAATTAAAAGACAAGGTAACGCGTGAACTGGAGGAAAAAGTGCAGGGACGAACACTTGAATTGAATGATAAGAACCAACTACTAGAAGAAACCAATCATAAATTAGAGCGCCAATCCATCGAAATCAATCAGATCAATTCCATTCTGGATCTTGACAATTGGAAACTAAAAAATAGTATTAAAGAGGTTTTGAATGAAAGACTCATGGAGAAAACCATGGACTATGCTCAATTCAAAACACTTTACCCTGATGGATTAGCGTGTGACCGGTTTTTGGAGAATCTTAAGTGGGAAAAGGGATTTCACTGCCGAAAGTGTAACAATGAAAAGTATTTTGCAGGAACCCAAAAGTTTGCCCGCAGGTGTTCCCGATGCGGTTATAATGAGTCCATTACCGCCTACACCATATTCCACAGTATAAAATTTCCGATTGAAAAAGCATTTTACATAGCCTACCTTACCGTTACGGGCAATAAGGATATGACATTAGATAGTCTTGCCACACAGCTTGGATTGCGCCTTAACACGGTGTGGAGCTTTAAACACAAAGTCATTGACAGCATTGCTGACCTTCAAAAACGAGGCAAAAAGCCAGTGGCTTCAAAGTGGGAAGAGGTAATTTTTACCGAAACCACAACTAGCTCACCTCCGGCAAAGTCAATCTTAAAAAATATAAAGATAAAGGCCTAGCCAACAATTGTTTTTTTTATGGTTTTTAAGTGCAAAAAGCACTGCTCATAAAGCCGAAAAACTACCAGAAAACGATTGTAATCAATGTTTTTTAGGTGCAAAAAAGCCGGCACAATATCTCCACCTAATTCACACAAAATCCCCAGATATATTAAATAAAACATCCAATTTCCTTTACTCCTACATAATTTAGTTCTGCGCACAGCATAAATACTCAAACCACTGTACTGCATCTACGCTTATGAGGAGAATTCTAATTGTTTTGGTATCAATTCTAGCGTCATCCTCTGCCTTTGCTCAATCAACCATTGTGAAGGGAACAGTAACGGATGCTGAAAACGGGCAGAGTCTGCCCGGTGTTAATGTTATTGTGAGCGGTACTACTAAAGGCACAACCACTGATATTAATGGCGAGTTCTCCATTGAATTAACACCAACCGAAAATTCATTAAGCTTCACTTTTGTGGGATATAAAACCAATTCGGTAGAGGTGAATGGCCGTACCTTGGTTGATATAAAACTGGAAACAGACGTGCAATTACTTGACGATGTTGTAGTTATAGGATACGGAACAGTTAAAAAGTCGGATTTAACAGGTGCTGTCGGATCTTTAAAAGGATCTGACCTAACAAAAATCCCTTCATTTTCTGCCGAACAGGCCTTACAAGGGAAAGTTGCTGGTGTATATGTAGCCAGTTCGTCTGGAGCTCCTGGCGCAGCACCTGTGATACGCATACGTGGTGTTGGAACACTGAATAACAGCTCACCAATTTTTGTGGTGGATGGTGTAATTCTTGACGATATAACTTTTTTGAACAGTGGAGATATTCAATCGATGGAAGTATTGAAAGATGCTTCTTCAACTGCAATTTACGGTTCGCGTGGTGCGAATGGTGTTATCATCGTAACCACAAAATCAGGTGTAAAAGGTGGTGGGGTGCAAGCCAGTATCACCAGCGAATATAGTCTGCAGCGTTTAAGCAAAAAAATTGACTTGCTATCCGGACAAGAGTTTGCAAACGCAGTGAATGTCATTAACCCCGGAACTTTTAATAATGTAAGTCTTCTACCGAATACGAACTGGCAAGATTTAATCTTTAATGATTGGACCCCAATTCAAAATTATCAAGCATCCGTTAGTGCTTCATCGGATAAGTATTCCTTTTATTTTGGCACAAGTTATTTTAAACAGGATGGCATTATTTCCAAATCTGAATACGAACGTATTTCAGTAAAAATTAATAATTCATATTCTATATCGAAAGCCGTTAAGATTGGTAACAATCTCACCATTGCCCCGGACAAAAGAGAAAATGCTGCCAATGTAGTTCCAACTGCCTACCGTGCATGGCCCACATCTGTGCCGTATAATTCAGATGGTTCTTATGCAGAAGTGCAGGGAGCCGGAAATGCTTTGGCCTCGATCGAATACAATAATTCATCTTATAAAAGATTTCGGGCGGTAGGAAATGTGTATATGGATATTAATTTTCTAAATGATTTTCAATTTAAAAGCAGTTATGGGTTTGATGTAACGTATGGAAAAAGTAAAAGCTTTACACCCACCTTTTCAGTATCGCCTACGCAGGAAAATATAACAAGTGATTTATCAGTAAATACAGATGAAACTAAAAACTGGCTTTGGGAAAATACAGTTACCTATAATAAGGTTTTTAATAAGCATAAGTTAAATGTCTTAGCAGGATTTACAGTTCAGAAATTTTCATCAGAATATTTATTTGGAAGTGTTCAAAATTTAATTGGTACTGACCCATCGCTTTGGTATTTAAATGCAGGGGAAACAGCAACTGGCGCACAACAATTAGGCAACGGGGGATCTGTTTCAACACTAGCATCCTATTTATTTCGAACAAACTATTCATACGAAGATAAATACCTTCTTACTTTTTCCACACGTATTGATGGCTCCTCCAAATTCGGAAAAGATAATCTGTATGGCACCTTCCCTTCTGTTGCGGTTGGTTGGAATGTGATGAATGAAGACTTTATGCCCGCTAGCAACATTCTTAGCAATGTAAAATTGCGCGCAAGTTGGGGTATAGTGGGTAATGAGAAAATTAATGGAAATGATAGATATTCTTTAGTAGCAAACGGCCAGAATGCAGTGTTTGGATTTAATGAACAAATACAGCCTGGAGCAACATTCGGGAATACAGCAAACAAAGATTTACGATGGGAAAGTACAATGCAAACTGATATTGGTCTAGAGCTTGGGTTTTGGAATGATAAACTGACTGCTGAAGTAGATTATTATAGTAGAGAAACGAAAGATATTCTTGTAGGATTAAACACGCCAGGACATACAGGAAATGGCGCCTTCGTGAGAGTGATTACAAATGCCGCCACCGTTCTCAATCGAGGTTTTGAACTTACGCTTGCATGGAGTGATAATATTGGAGACGTCAAATACAAAATTGGTGGTGTTGCATCAACTGTCAACAACAAAGTGCTCGATCTAGGTTCTGCTTTTGGCAGTGATTCCTTTATATCTTCCGGTAGTTTAGGCAATGGTCAGCTCGTTACAAGAACTGAAGTTGGTCAACCGATTGGTTCGTTCTATGGCTATAAAGTAATTGGCGTTTTTCAGAGCCAAGCTGAAATTGATGCCAGCCCAACACTATCTGGTCAGTCCGTTGGTGATTTAAAGTATGCTGATATAACACCCGATGGAGTCATCAACTCAAACGATAGAACGTACATTGGCTCGCCTATCCCAACGTTCATTTATGGATTTAATACTGAGTTCAGTTATAAAAGTTTTGACCTCTCATTTGACTTTCAAGGACAGACAGGAAACAAAATATACAATGGGAAAATGGCTGTGAGGCCTGACCTATACAATTTTGAAGCAAGAGTTAAAGATTATTGGCGTGGTGAAGGTACCAGCAATACGGAACCACGCCCAACAGCAGGAGGCGTAAATTACGAGCCCTCATCTTACTTCATTGAGGATGGATCGTACTTGCGTTTGAGAAACATACGCATTGGTTACACACTTCCATCAACCCTTTCTCAAAAATTGAGTCTTTTAAAAGCAAGAGCGTATTTGAGTGCCACGAACGTATTTACACTTACAAAGTATAGTGGCTTTACACCAGAAATTGGGGGAAGTGATGGATTCTCTTCTGGAATCGATTTAGGAATTTATCCTATCACCGCGGTTTATTCTGTCGGATTAAATCTTACTTTTTAAAAACTAAAATCATGAACATATCGATTAAAATAAATAAAACTACGATCGCCATTTTTATGGCGTCTATGTTTTTGTCAATCGCTTGTATGGATGATTTTCTTAATCAAAAGCCACAGGGGCAAGAGACGGAACAGGTTTACCTTAAAACTGAGCAACAAGCAATTTTAGCCACCACTGCCATTTATAATATTTTCCTCGATTGGAGCTTTCATTCCGGAGGATATCCCCTATTGGATATTATGTCAGACGATGCAAATAAAGGTAGCAACCCTGGCGATGGTGGTGGCATTGAATTGTTTAATAGGTTTCAATTTACGCCAAGCGCTGGTGACATTAGCCGATGGTACTCTGCGCTTTATAAAGGTGTGCGTAGAACAAACATCGTTTTAACCAATGTGCCTTCTATCACCATGGACGAAGCATTGAAAACGCGTATGCTAGGCGAAGCGCATTTTCTAAGAGCGTTGTTTTATTTTGATTTAGTGAGAGCCTTTGGCGATTTACCAAAAGTTACTGAACCTTCACCTCCGCGCAAACTGGCTCGCAGTCCGAAACAAGAAATTTACACCGAAATTATTATTCCTGATTTATTATCGGCAATAGAAAGCCTTCCAGAAAAGAGTGATTATCAAGCTGCCGATGCTGGCCGATCTACAAAAGGTGCAGCCAAATCGTTGTTAGCAAAAGTTTACCTTTTCCAAAATGATTTTGTCAAAGTAGAAAAATATGCCATGGAAGTAATTGCCAGTGGGCAATATGATCTTGAGCCTGAATTCTCAAATGCATTTTCGTTAGAAGGTCAGTTTCGTATAGAGTCCGTATTTGAAATTGGAGCTGAACCAAATTCTGGCGGAAGTCAATTTGCAAATACACAGGGAGTACGTGGTGTGCCCAACAGAGGTTGGGGCTTCAACAGACCATCAGTAGAATTAATTGATTTTTTTGAAACCGATGATATTCGTAAAGATGCAACGGTGGTTTTTTTAGGCGAAACAATTGATGGAATATTTATACAAGGAGACCCAGCCACTCCAGATATTACCTACGCTAATCCTCCAACCAATACGATTGTAAAAGAAATTGAAACGTATAATCAAAAAGTCTGGGTTCCCGGTACAAGTACGCTCGAACAGTTTGGTTATAACAAACGCTTGATTCGTTATGCAGATGTTTTGCTGATGGCAGCGGAGGCATTAAATGAAAACAGCAAATCGATGGAAGCTCTTGTGCCTTTAAACAAAGTGCGCCAACGGGCAGGGCTACTACCTATAGCGGATACTGATAAAATAATTCTTCGTCAAAAAATTGCAGACGAACGCAGAGCGGAACTAGCAATGGAAGGAAATCGTTTTTGGGATTTGGTTCGAACCGGTAAAGCCGCTGATGTTTTAGCACCATGGGGTTTTGTATCTGGCAAGCACGAACTCTTCCCAATACCTCAAAGCGAAATAGATTTATCAGAAGGCACATTAGCACAGAACCCAAACTGGAATTAAAGATCATTTTTAAAAATAACACACAAACAATTTTCACTCTAAATTAATACATATGAAACATGCAGTCAGAACCCTCGGCCTTTTTGCAATAATAGGCCTATCAATTTTTTCAAGCTGTAGTGATGATGATCCATCAGCACTGAGCATTGTATCCGCAACCTCTACTGGAACTGATTTAGTTTCAGGAAATAGCATCACGGTAGATTTAAATATGGCAACTGCGCCAACAAACGTTCCACCAGATGGCGTTATTACACTTAAGTTTTCTAAAGCAGTTGATGCCGCAACAGCAAACGCATCGAGTGTAACATTGACACAAGGAACAACGAATGTGGATAAGACGGTGACAGTAGATGGCGATAAAGTTATCATTACACCTACCAGTGATTTAGCAAGAGGAACACTCCACACACTTTCAATTTCGGGTGGAATAAAAGCGAGTGATGGTGGAGTTTTAGCGGCTTCAACGCGTACGTTTACCACCGCGGGTACGGCACCTGCTGTTGTTCCGAAAGCTGATAAACTAGTAGTCTATCTTCCGTTCAATGGTGTTGTTAAAGATGAATTTAATCATGCAATACTGAACAATAATGTTACTCTTGGAACCGATCGATTTGGAAATGTTGAAAGTGCAGCTACGTTCAATGGCACAACCAACTATGTAGGAATTGAATATGCGGCAAATATGTCGAATGCAAGTACAACGGTAAGTTATTGGATAAAACTTCCTGCAAGCCAAGCGTACAAAGATCATATCGGTACTACTGGGGCAGGCAATATTAAGCAATATGTAACATTCGCTATAGGTGGTAACAACGGAACATATCATGAATGGAATAGATTTACGTGTTGCGATCTCGGTTTCGATCTTGACGTATTAAAGTATTTTACAAATCATAAGAACTCAGGATCAGCTTCAGTGTTAGCTGGAAGTTCCATTGAAATGAAAAATGAAGGAAATCCTGGTGGAGATAAGGTAGTTGAAGTAAATAATAAAACATGGCTAGAAAGCAATACTGGTTCATGGATGCATATTGTTACTTCTTGGAATGCGGCCACGCGCACAAAGTCATTTTATATTAATGGCGTACCATCAACGGTTTATACGTTAACTGCTTCACCAGAATATGCATTAGATGATGCAACTATTGATGCTGCCGGTATTGACCTTGACGCAACAAATAGCAAAAATCTATACCTAGGATCTGGCGTTCCGTATTGGGCAACAAAAACAGCTACAGGAATTACACCTACTAGAGGTGATGTTCCTTTCGCCTTCAAAGGTCAAATGGATGATTTCAGAATGTTTAGTGTGGCGCTTACAAATGCTGAAGTGGTTTCACTTTATAATGCAGAAAAGCCGTAGTCAGTATTTGGGTTAGTTTGGTTTAAAGGTTTCCGGATTTCCGGAAACCTTTTCTTTATCTCCTTTGCATATCATGATCAAATTATTTGCAGTACGTATAGGTATTCTCATCAGTATATTATTTCTATCGGGTTGTGCCGAAGAGAATAACAAACCAACCTTTGGCAATATTCAGCTTATTGTTGCCAGGGTAGGAACTTATGCTTTAGATTTATCTGATTTCTCAAAGAACAAAAATGCACCAGTTGATAAACCCATTGTTACCACCTTCTCCGTTGCGCTCAATAAAGATGTGGTTCAAAATGCTATTCAATTAAAGCGCGTCAGTAACGGTGATATTATCCCGCTAACAATTTCTTTTTTGGACGAGAATAAAACCATCTCCGCTCAACCTGAAGTAGATCTTATTCCATTAGAATTATACTCCTTTAACATTTCAAATGAACTCATGGGAGTGGAAGGAGAAACGTTTCCAGGATATCATGTAGAGTTTACCACTGTACCCGGAGTTCTGTCTGTTACCTCACTGAAAATTGCATCTAATGAGGTGTTAACTACAAGTCAAGTGAAAGATGTGCCTGTTGAAAGTACAGTTATAGAAACTACCTTTAATCAACCCATTGACCCTGCCTTTCTTACCTCAACTTATTTTTTTGTGTCTTATCTCGGAACAGCAGTTCCACTTAACTTTTCTCTATCAAATGAAGATAAGACGGTTACGATTATTATAAATCAAAAACTAAAAGATCTCCGAAAATATCTATTTACAATTTCAGATGAATTGAAAGGCAAGAATAAAGAGGTCTTACAATCCTTCTCCAAAACATTCTATACAGCGGCTGATCCTACTCCGGATTTTCCAATCGTAACAGACGATGAGCTTCTTGATCTTGTTCAACAACAAACCTTTAAATACTTCTACAACTTCGCCCACCCTGCCAGTGGTATGGCGCGTGAACGAAATACATCGGGAAATCTTGTAACGAGCGGAGGAACTGGTTTTGGAATCATGGCCCTTGTGGTGGGCATAGAAAGAAATTTTATTACGCGTCCGCAAGGCGTGGACCAGATGAAAAAGATTGTATCCTTCCTTGAAACTGCCGATCGTTTTCACGGAGCCTGGTCGCATTGGATAGATGGTAATAGTGGTAAGATAATTCCTTTCAGCACAAAAGATAATGGAGGAGATTTAGTAGAGACTTCGTTTCTCATACAAGGTCTCCTCACCTTTCGTCAATATTTAGAACCAACCGATACGGCTGGTAACAATCTAATTAATCGCATCACCAATCTTTGGGAAACAGTAGAGTGGGATTGGTATCGCAAAAATGATAGCAATGTTTTATACTGGCATTGGTCGCCCAACTATAATTGGGATATGAACTTTGCCTTGTCAGGATATTTTGAACAACAAATTACCTACGTGTTAGCAGCCGCCTCTCCTACTCATGGCATTCCAAAAAATGTTTACACCAATGGTTATGGAAAAAACGGAGGCATTGTAAAAAACAATACCTACTATAATATTAAACTTCCGCTGGAAAGTCCTGCACCTTTATTTTGGGTTCAGTATTCTTACCTCGGCATGGATCCGCACTTCTCTGATGACTATGCAAACTATTGGGAGCAAAATGTAAATGCTACCTTAATCAATCGTGCCTACTGCATTGCCAATCCAAAAAAATACATTGGCTACAGCGAAGATTGCTGGGGACTAACCTCAAGTGACAATCAAAATGGTTACAGCGCGCATTCACCGGGAAATGATTTGGGAGTGATTACACCTACGGCTGCGTTATCATCTTTTCCATACACACCAGAAGAATCGATGAAAGCCTTAAAGTTTTTTTATTACAGATTAGGTGATCGTCTATGGGGACCGTATGGATTTTATGATGCCTTCAATTTAACACAAGGATGGACGGCTACCTCCACACTAGCGATTGATCAAGGACCTATTATTGTAATGATTGAAAATCATCGCACAGGTTTGTTGTGGGATTTATTTATGTCGGCTCCGGAAGTGGATGAAGCTTTCACTAAACTAAATTTTATAAAATAATAATGAGTATGCCACTACTTTGCGTTGGCATCACGAAAGAATAATCAACGCATGCAGAAAATTAAATTCTTTAGTAGCAGTTTTGTTTTCTTGATTCTGATTGTTGCATGTTCAACATCAACAAGATTAACAACCACAACGTCATCAACCTTAACTGATGATTCTCTTCTTACACTCGTAGAATATAAAACTTTCCAATATTTCTGGGATGGAGCAGAGCCAACATCAGGCGCAGCACGCGAGCGTTTTCATGCCGACAATGTATATCCTGATAATGACAAAAATATTGTTACCTCTGGTGGAACTGGCTTTGGTGTAATGGCTATTTTGGTAGGCATCGAACGTAATTTTATTACGCGCGAACAAGGATTTGAAAGACTCAACAAACTCGTTAACTGGCTGGCGAAGGCAGATCGCTTTCATGGTGTTTGGCCACATTGGATGAACGGAGAAACAGGTGAAGTAAAACCATTCAGTGCGAACGATGATGGTGGCGATTTAGTAGAAACATCTTACCTCGCACAAGGATTACTTTGTGTGCGACAATATTTCAAAGATGGCAATGATGAGGAAAAAGCATTGGCAAAAAAGATTGATACGCTTTGGAAAGAAATTGAATTCGATTGGCATGGCCAAAATAATCACAACGTGTTGTACTGGCATTGGTCGCCTGACAAGAGTTGGAAAATGAATTTTCCAGTGGAGGGTTATAATGAATGTCTCATTATGTATTTCCTTGCAGCAGCATCCCCAACACACACTATTCCTGCAGAAGTCTATCATGAAGGCTGGGCGCGCAATGGCAGAATTCGAAATGATTCAACGCATCAGCAATATGGATATCACTTGAGTTTAAAACATAATGGTGCTCCACAATTTGGTGGCCCTTTATTCTGGTCGCATTATTCTTTTCTCGGTCTCAATCCTCACAACTTAAAAGATGATTATGCAGACTATTGGCAACACAACACCAACCATACACGCATCAACAGACAATATTGTTTAGAGAACCCGAAACATTTTAAAGGATATGGAGAGAATTGTTGGGGACTTACCGCCAGCTATTCGATTAAAGGTTATGCAGCGCACAGCCCTGGTGAAGATTTAGGTGTGATCTCTCCTACTGCTGCATTATCTTCTTTCCCTTATACACCAAAAGAATCAATGAAGGTAATGCGCCATCTCTATGAAGATTTTGGCGATAAGGTATTTGGTGAATATGGTTTTTATGATGCTTTTAGCGAACAATACAATTGGTATCTGCCAAGGTATTTGGCCATCGATCAAGGTCCTGCAATTGTTATGATTGAAAATCATCGCACAGGATTACTGTGGAATCTATTCATGTCAACGCCCGAAGTAGAGATTGCAAAAAAGAAATTAGGATTTAAATAAATATTGGGGCCCACTTCATCACACCTTCCCAACTGGGAGGGTTGATGAAGACCTATCAACAGAAAAAATCATGACACTACCATTACATAAATTCACGATTGCTGCCATTCTTTCGATGGCAGTCTTTTCGTTCCTTACATCGTGCCAAACCGCAACGCAAAATACTGCAGCGGGTTTAGATGCGCGGGTTGATTCTGTTTTGAATTTGATGACGCTGGACGAAAAAATCGGACAACTTAATCTTCCCTCAGCCGGTGCGTTTACAACGGGCGCTGTGGAGAGTTCTGATATCGCCAAAAAAATTGCAGAAGGAAAAGTAGGTGGCTTGTTTAACATCAAGTCGGTAGCGAACATCCGTGAGATGCAGAAAATTGCGGTTGAGAAAAGTCGGTTAAAAATTCCGTTGCTCTTTGGTATGGATGTGATTCACGGGTACGAATCTGTCTTTCCAATTCCGTTGGGTTTAAGTTGCAGTTGGGACATGAAGTTGATTGAACGCAGTGCGCGCGTTGCCGCGATAGAAGCGAGTGCCGATGGTATTAACTGGACCTTCTCACCCATGGTGGATATTTCGCGCGATCCACGCTGGGGCCGCGTCTCGGAAGGAAGTGGCGAAGATCCATTTTTAGGTTCGCAGATCGCGAGGGCTATGGTAAACGGATATCAGGGTGATGATCTTACTGCGAATAACACCATCATGGCGTGTGTAAAACACTTTGCATTATACGGTGCTGCTGAAGCGGGTCGCGATTATAACACGGTGGACATGAGCAGAAACCGTATGTACAACGAATACCTTCCTCCCTATAAAGCTGCAGTAGATGCTGGTGCAGGAAGTATCATGGCTTCGTTCAATGAGGTTGATGGAGTTCCGGCAACGGCCAACAAATGGTTGCTTACAACTGTATTGCGAAACGAATGGGGCTTCAATGGTTTTGTGGTTTCTGATTATACAGGAGTAAGCGAAATGGTTAACCATGGCTTCGGTGATATTCAATACGTTTCAACGATGGCACTAGAGGCCGGTTTGGATATGGACATGGTGAGTGAAGGATTGCTTACCACATTGAGCAAATCTGTGAGTGATGGGAAGATCAATGAAAAGCTAATCGATAACGCCTGCCGCAGAATTTTACGTGCTAAATTTTTACTAGGCTTATTTGATGATCCATACCGATATTGTGATGCGCACCGCGCGAAGACTGAAGTGTTCACTGCCACCAATCGTGCGGAAGCAAGAAGTACCGCTGCGCAAAGTTTTGTGTTATTAAAAAATAAAGGCAACGTACTTCCTTTAAAGAAATCAGGAACCATTGCTGTAATTGGTCCATTGGCTGACGCAAAAGAAAATATGACTGGAACTTGGAGTGTTGCGGGAAGATTTTCAGAATCGATTTCGGCACTAGAAGGTTTGAAAAAAGCAGTGGGCAATAATGCAAAGGTAGTGTACGCTAAAGGTTCAAACCTAGATGAAGACGAAGTGCTCGAAAACAACGCAACCCTGTTTGGAAAATCGTTGCATCGCGATAAGCGCTCAGCATTGGCGTTGCGTGAGGAGGCATTGAAAATTGCAAAGACTGCAGATGTTATTGTTGCCGCGTTGGGCGAAGCCGCTGAAATGAGTGGCGAAGCATCTAGCCGCACCAACATTGAAATACCTGAAACGCAACGCGAATTATTAAAATCGTTGTTGAAAACCGGAAAGCCAGTAGTGCTGGTGTTGTTCACCGGTAGGCCGTTGGTGTTAACATGGGAAGAAGAAAATGTTCCCGCCATTTTAAACGTATGGTTTGGCGGAAGCGAAGCGGGTGATGCCATTGCAGATGTGTTGTTTGGCGATGTAAATCCTTCTGGAAAATTAACTACAACCTTTCCGCAGAACGTAGGACAAATACCTTTATACTATGCGCATAAAAATACCGGTCGCCCGTTAACAGGAAAATGGTTTTCAAAATTTCAATCCAACTATTTGGATGTGTCTAACGAGCCGGTATATCCGTTTGGGTTTGGATTAAGCTACACTACATTTTCTTACAGCGACCTTACACTTTCCGAAAGCAGCATAAAAGAAAAAGAAGCATTAACCATTACGTGTTCAGTGTCTAACATCGGTTCGCGCGATGGTGCTGAAGTTGTTCAACTTTATATTAGAGATTTAGTAGGAAGCATAACACGACCTGTACTTGAACTAAAAGGGTTTGAGAAAATAATGTTAAAGGCCGGTGAAACAAAAGAAGTATCCTTTAAAATCAGTTCTGATAATCTGTCATTCTATCGAGCAGACATGACATTCGGAGCCGAGCCTGGAAAGTTTCAAGCATTTATAGGAGGTAATTCAATGGATTTAAAAATGGCGGAGTTTATGCTGAAATGAAATAAGATCAAGCGTCTTTTTTTTAATTGAAACCGAGCGATTAGTCGTTGATGCGATTTTTAAAAAAGTGCAATGGAGTCAGGTAAAGGTTCGTGTCACTATATGATGGCTAATTCTAAATTTTAACTGAGGCCGTCCTTTCCTTCTTTTATCCTTCGTTTCAACTTGTATCATTTCAATAACACCTCTTATCTTAAACATCAAAAGAATGTTTTCCAAAGCAGCCGAACTAATAATCGTGTTGTTACTTTTTAAATGTTGATCGAGTTTATTTATTGAATGAACTTCATCAGGGAATAATAACAAAATTTTAAGAATTTCCTTCCGTTTTTCAGTTTCGCGAATTGAAAAATGATTCAGTATTTGACTGGTTGTTTCACTAACATTCATAAAATATATTTAAGGTTCAGGATATTCCGTTCCTAAATATTTATTAAATAACAGCAAATAGAAAGTTTAAACTTAAAGGAAAACCTATATCGTTGTCTACTTACTTTTAATAAACTTTATGCAATCCAATTTGAATATGAACATAAATAATGATTTAGCAAAACTGCTTTTGCGCATTACATGCGCAGGACTTTTACTTTTCCATGGATTATTTAAAATATATGGTGACTTCCAGCATATCAAAGATATGGTTCGTGCTGCTGGTCTGCCTGAGTTTATTGCGTATGGAAATTTTATTGGTGAGTTAATTGCACCGCTTTTTGTAGTTGTGGGTTTCAAGACACGTATTGCCGCCTTATTAATTGCAATCAACATGCTCGCCTCTATCCTCATCGCTCACACAGACATTGTTTTAAAACTAAATGATTATGGTGCATGGATGATTGAACTGAATGTATTCTACATGATGACTGCTATCGTGATTTACTTTTTAGGCGCAGGAAAATACAGTCTATCAAGGTGTATTGGAAAATGGGAGTGATAACTCACCGTTCAGAAATATCTAATAAAAAAGGCTGCCATATTTATGACAACCTTTTTTATGTGTTCGTTCGAATGAAATTATTCTCTCTTATGCTCAAAGAACCAATCGTAAAGCGGTTTATCAAATGGATCGAAATTCGCATCGGCTGTACCAATTCCACTGCCACTATAAACTCTAGTCCAAACATCGTGCGTTGAAACTGCAACAGTGAAAACAGATAATTTAGCATTGAATTTTGGAGCAGGGGTTTGGCTATTATATTTCGTTATAAAGTCTTTTGTGGTAGGTGTATTAATTCCATCATTACTACTAACAAAAGCCCACACAGGAATATTTTTTGATTTTGCATAACCCGCTGGATTTTTCGGACCATAGGCCGCTATTGGAGCAGCCGCAGCGATATGCGATGTTGTACCGTCCACTAAAATCAAATAATCATAAACTCCGTTTCCACCATAACTCAACCCTGTAAGATAAATCCTGCTATCATTTACACGATATGTATCTTTTAAGTATTCTATAAACGTCTTAAGCCGCTCGGGAAACCCACCCGCCCAGTTATTATCATTAACATCACCGGCAATGGGATGGTATTGAGGTGATATTACAATCATGGGATATTTCGGATCCCAAGTTTTATTCTTAATTAATTTGGGCGGACCATTAGCCAAAACTTTATCAAGTTGCGCCTGAGTACTCTCACCATTACCGCGCTCTCCTTTACCATGCAAAAAAACCAACAAAGGATATTCGTTTGAATTCGAATTGTATCCTGCCGGAAGGTATTCATAGTATCCAAATAGCGCTGATGTAGATCCCTTTATCTTGGGGGTATGCGTTCCACCCGTATCTTCAGGAAGATCTTCCAACTCATTCGATGTAGCGGGTGTTGGGTTATCACTGTCTTTACTACAACTTGTTACACACGATAGTGATGCTAAAACAATAAACGTTGAGATTATTTTTTTCATGTTCATATTGGTTTCTATTTATTTTAACGCTGTTGATATTTTTAACAATCAAAACTATTTATTCCTTACACCTTAAATTATCGTCAACACAAGAGTTGCTAAGAAAATATAATACTGGCAGCGGAGATTTTATCGTACAGTATTCATCCGCGCGATCACTCTGTTTTCAATCTGGGTCATCTGCGGGAAAGGTGTTTGTTTTTTCTCCCCGGTGATCACGCTGATTAAAAGGCACACAGATTTTGCAGTGCTACATTTAAAAAGTCTTAACAATTTCATTTGGTTAAATTTGATGATAAAAGTAGTAAATAACAAAATAACGAGTTTACAGTTATACCCGTACAATGTTTGTTGGGCGACAAATCTTATCAAAAGGTGGAATGAACATTGAATAACATCGTCCTTTTTTTTCGCTCCAATAATCAGTTTGGTAGTTGCTCCCTCGTATTAGGAGAATAATACTCCTCAAACATCTTTTGTTTCGATAGTTAGAAGCCATTTCAAATTTATATCGCCACGGTAGTGATAAACGCTAATCCACTCGATACTTTATTCCACAACTTTCGCGTATGCGATCTAACGTTTCAATGAGCAGCATAGAATCTGCATGACTCATAATGGCGCTTTCAGTTAAACCAGCTCGCAAACATTCACACACATGGCGGGCTTCAAACTGATAACCGTAACCCTCTTCGCGATGCACTTCTATTGCAACGGCAGGTTGCTTATCTTTTATCAATTCAATTTTTGATGTTGCATTGTGAAACCGATTCGAAATGCGAAGGTAGCCTTGTGTTCCAACAAGAGTTGCTTCAACCGGAGTATCAGCAGCAAAGCTGGCACTCAATACAGCCAAGGCTCCATCATTAAATTTCATATTCATAGAGATTTGTTCATCAACACCGGTATCATAAGGAGTCATGAGCGCCTGAACGGCTGATGGCTTACCCAAAAATGCGAGCGCAAGAAATACCGGATAAATTCCAACATCTAACAAAGCACCCCCACCAAGTACAGGATCATACAACCGTTGCGGTGTAGGATCGACTGCTTTAAACCCAAAGTCAGCTTCAATCATTTTTATAGTGCCAATTTCCCCAGCACTAATTAGCGATGATACTTTCTGATACTGCGGTAGAAACTTAGTCCAAAAAGCTTCCATCAAAAATACTTTTTGCGCTCGTGCGAAGGCTATCATTTCAGCTACCTGTTTTGTGTTCAACGCCAATGCCTTTTCGCATAACACCGCCTTTCTATGTTGAAGACAAAGCATAGCATGTTCATGATGAAAACCATGTGGTGTAGCAATATAGATCACATCTACATCAGCGCAAGATGCTAATGCTTCATACGTATTAAAATTTAAGCGCGCATTAAATTGTTTTGCGAATGCTAATCCTCTCTCTTCATCACGCGATGCAACCGCTACCAGTTCCACATCTTCAACCCATTGTAAATCGGCAGCAAACTTATTGGCGATTTTTCCGCAGCCCAAAATACCCCATCTGATTTTCTTTGTCATTTCCTTATTCATCATGCTAAGGTAATGCGGTTTTCATTCACCTTCAATTCAATCAATGTCTTCCTTTTGAGAGAAATTTTCTTTGTCATTTCGCTCAGAAATTTTGCCAATAAAGGTATTGACGTTATCCTTGCGTATAACGCTAACAAAGCCGAAGCATAAAAAACAGCACAGGAAATTCTCAGCAAAGGAAGAAAGGCTGCAATCGCTGCAACTGGATATTAGTAGCATCAAGTCACTTGGCTCCTTCATCACTCAGCTTACAGCAACACTTCAAACTAATTTTGGCACAAGTAAATTTGATTACCTTATTAACAATGCTGGTGTTGGCGCAACACAGAAGAACTTTTCGACAACTTATCAAACATTCATTTTAAGGGCGTGTATTTCTTATATTCTTCCATGAAAGGAGCGATAGAAATATTCACACGTTACATCGCAAAAGAACTTGGAGCGCGTGGAATTCGCGCCAATGTAGTTGCACCCGGCCCCGTTGAAACTGATTTTAATAACGCTGCGATTCGTAACAATCCACAGATGAAAGGTTTTCTTGAATCACAAACTGCATTAGGCCGTGTTGATGAAGCAAATGATATTGGAACTGTTGTAGCATTTCTTTGCAGTGAAGATGCAAAATGGGTGAACGGTCAGCGCATTGAAGTGACGGGAGGAATTAATTTATAAATTTCTAAATCATACAACCGAAGTTTTGCATTCTTAAAATTCTTTGCCTGATCTTTACCAATTCAATATGGAGTAGCATTGCACCATCGATTCGATTATTATTAAGTACTAAATGAACAGCAGTAGAATTGGTGCCACTTCATTGATCACTTTTAGAAGCTTTACTTATGCGCTGACGACAACTCTGCAACCAATGAAATCCAAAAGCTTCGGCCTACGCCATCAACACCCGATCCATGAATGCGGTATGCTGTGTTAAATATATTTTGAATTCCTGTTTGTAAATAAAAGTTTCGATACACATATTGAAATCGTGTATTCACCACTGCCCAGCCGGGTGTTCCGCCTTTTGCAATGCGGCTGTCCTGTTTGTCGCTGCCAGATAAGCGATCTTGTGTAGAAGCTGCTAAAAATTCTAATCGATAGGTAAATTTTTTCTTGAGTTTGATATCCATACCCACTCTTCCGAATAATGGAGGTATGCGGCTGAGTGGTTCTTGCCTCGTAACATTATCGCCAACGGTGTATGTTAAATTGGTAAAAGCACTTAACCAGGTATTGGGATGATAGTGTAATTCCATTTCCATTCCTTTAATCAACGCTTTGTTTACATTTTCTTTTCTGTACACTTTAAATCCATCAATGCTATCCTCGCCATTATATGATGATGTAACGTTGCTGATGAGATCATTCAAGTGATTTTGAAAAACAAAAAATTCACCACTGAATTTTCGCGTATGTGTGCGCAAGCCCAGTTGCACTTCTACTGACTTTTCAGGGTCAAGATTATAATTGGGTACTTCATAACGGTAATCTGCTACTCCGAAACTGGCCACGTCATTTACGTTTGGTGCTCTGAACCCGGTGTTACCAGAAGCTAAAAGCTGGATACTTTTATTTACTTTATAGGAAACTCCAACGTTGCCCACTGTGGCTTGAGGTTGTACTACCGTCTTGCCAAAAACAGGATCGTTAACGTTTAGCTGAAGAAAATTATAGCGCGCGCCAAGTGAAATAGTAAAGCGGTTCAAATCAATAGCGTGCATTGAAAAAATTGCCATGTTCGCGTAAGTCGTTCCATCGGGGTAAAGTCCGCGCGCTGGAGTGGCCTCGTTCGTAACCTGATTTTTATCAATGGCTGAACTTTCAATGTTGTCAAAATAAAACTCCACACCAGAAGACGCTTTCCATCGGTTAGCGAAATCAGAAATAATTTCAGCAGCACCATGATAGGTATTTACATAATCGCGTTCCAACCGAAGCACAGGACTGGAGGTGCGTTGCTTCTCCCGTTCTTCCAAAGAATTTAAATAGGCAAGTGTATACTTTACTGTCGAAAATATTTTTGATTGATAAGAAGATTCCAATCGAACATAGCCAACATTTCGTTGCTGAGGATTGAAATGGTAACGAACATAATTTCCGGAAGCAATTTGATGATATAACGGAACATCTTTTTGTGCCAAATGTTGCCAAACGGCAGTGAGCTTTGCGTTACCAATATTCACTTTCGTTTTAACATCCCATGATTGTTCTTTATATCCTGTGTTATCGAGTGTACCCAAGTCGCCACCTGCTTTTATATCGCCCAATGTTTTGTAGGTAATTCCGCCCAGCAGTGCAAAGTTTGAAGTGCCCAGTTCTACTTCAGCACGGCCTGCATATTCCATGTCGTGACTCATGCAATTAGCATACAGTCTACCCGTAGCTTCTACTCTATGGTGCGATGCAAATTCAGGTTCTCGAAAAAAAAATTGCGCTACACCGCCAATGCCATCACTTCCATATTGCACTGATCCTTGTCCGCGAAGTACTTCAACACGCTGCAAGGTTAATGGATCAATGGTGCTTAGGTATTGATTGGGGCCTGACCGAAAAGTAGAGTTGTTAAAACGGATGCCATCAAACAATAACAAGGTATGATATCCCGTAAGGCCACGAATGAAAGGCGAGCCACCTCCGTGGTTTGTTTTCTGCATCCAAACTCCGGCAATTGATGACATGGCATCGGGCGTACTCATCGGTGATAACCGTATAATTTCATCGCGATCTTGTACAGACACAGCTTCGGTAATCATATCGGTACTTTGTTCCATTCGCTGAGGCGTGATCACTACAACTTCTTTTAGAAGAATCGCAGTGTCACGCTCTTGCTGAACCTGAAGTGACGCATAAGAAGTAGTCGACACCAAAAAAAGAATAAACAATGCAGTACGCTTCATCAGCATTTTGGATCAGTCATTAATGTTTTACTTCCATTCGCTTGTCTTTCTCGCGCGCTTCTTTTATTTCATCTGCATCATCCAGCTTAGGAGAAAGCTTTAAACCTTCCCAATCAAATTTTTCATCGAAGGGATCAAGTGCTTTTTGTGGATCGAATACACGCGGGTCTACCGGCACAGCTTTGTATGGAGTATAGTCGGGTGTGTTGGTAAAACAATTGGCCAGATCAGTAGCTCCCGCATCGTATTGATTTAGGGATGGAATACCCAACACATTCCAAAACGTTTTAAATATGCTTCCAAAACTAAAGTGCTGATGGCTGTTGAAATTCTTTTTTGCATACGGTGAAATAACCATGAGTACACTTCGGTGTGCATCAATATGATCGCTACCTCCTTGTGCATCATCTTCCGTTACCACAATCATCATATTTTTCCAATACGGAGTGTTACTTAAAAATTCAACTACGCGGCCAAGGGCAAGATCATTATCAGACATGTAACTTTCGTTGTATGCAAAACCCGCATTCGGGCGAGGTCCGGCTCCATGATCGTTTAATAATTGAAGGGTCAATACAGAAGGTAAGTCTTTACCTTGATTTAAATACTTATCTCTAACTTCCTGAATAAAAATATCGGTACGAAACTGATCGGGTATGGCCATATTGAATGTGGGGAACAAATGAGAAGTTCTCTCAAACAACGGGCCGGGCAATGGATAGTTCACCAGGTAACGAACACCACCATACTTAAAGGTAGAGTCTGAAAAACTTCCGGCATCAAACTCCACTCCGAAACCAAAATTATAAAACTCTTTTCCGTTGCGATAGAGATGGTCCCACATGGAGCCATGCTGATTGTATTCTTCAGGGAAAATAGCACCTGCCGCTCCGGTCATTCCAAATTTTCCAGGTGCCTTCGAATCTTCCTTCATGCTTCGCTTGCCACCATACGCAGCAGGGTGATGTGTCTCAAGCCACTCATTCGGATAAGTACCCGATAGCCAACGATGACCATCAGAAGAAACATCGGCATCCACATAAAAATTATCGCTGATGGTAAACTGCTCAGCCAATGCCAAATGGTTTGGCATAATATCGGCATGCTCTATTTTAATGTCACCTTTTTTGTTTGAGAATGTTACATCTCGTCCATATCGCGCTAAAGTAGAATCACCCTTTCCATTTTTTAACTGTCCAAAAATATCGTCATACGTTCTGTTTTCTTTGGAAATAAAAACAATGTATTTAATAGGTGACTCTTTCTCTTTTACATAAGCAGGTATTGGATTTTCTTCCTGATCCGCAGTGTTCTTAAAAGAAAAATTATTCGCAATCACTTTTTCGGTGTGTGTTCTCAATTCATTATCAGCCGGAATATCGATAACCGAGACAGTACCTTTCATCAGACTACCAATGTAATCGCCTTCAGGACCAGGATGAAAATCTTTTCCACCGTTCGGGCCAGAGCCAAATCCTTTTGCATTGGCCACAATCAATTGCTTTCCATCGGGTGTAACTTTTAACTTGGAAGGAAACCAACCGGTAGGTAAATGTCCTAATACCTTTTGTGATGCTACATCGATTATCGCCACTGCGTTGATGCCTGCTTCCGCTACAAACAATCTTTTTTGATCGGGTGAGATAGCAAGGCCAAATGGAATGATACCTTTCAAATTTCCAAGGCGCTCATCTAATTTCAGTTCAATACTGTTGATCACTTTGGTTTGCTTTACGTCAATCACGGAAACGTTATCGTTGTTGCCGTTACTTACATAAACCAAATCATCGGTAGCCACCATGGAATTCGGACTTGATCCTCCCACGGCAGAAATACCTTCTACTTCTTCGCCCACCAAAATTCCGGTTTTGACTTTTGCGGTTACAGCAGGTTTTGAACTGCTAACATCTATACTCCACACCGAAAAAGATTCAGGAGCATTCGGATCACCAAGACCCGCTACTTCTAGCGTATCATTCTTGATACCCTCTTTCATTTCTTTAGAATTGAATGCCGACACTGGAAATTTAGGAGCTGTTTCTTTTAATCTTTTTTTGTCGAGCGACTTAATGTAGCTGTATTCAAACATACCTACGTTGGCAACATAAACTGTTTTTTCATCAGGCGATAACGCAATGCCAAATGGATATCGGCCCGTTTTAACATTGTGGATTACTTGATTACTTTTTGTATCAATGACAATCAATCGAAAACCAATCTGATCGACTGCATATAATTTACTTCCATCTTTGCTGAGCACCATATCGCCAATGTAGGCATCGCTGTAATCTGATTTATCAAACGATTTATTGCAATTGATCTCACCCAATTTATTTTGTGTGTTTAAATCAAAAATAAAAATCTTGTTTTGTTGTCCTCCGGCCACATATACTTTTTGATTATCGGGTGTAACAGCCAAGCCCATAAACACTGCTTCCAATAAACCTTCATCGGGCTTCACTCCTTCCGGAATTTGTCGAACCACTGGATTACCTGAATTATATTCGCTAATAATAGAAATTGAAAAAGGGCCGACACCAGAATTGGAGGTGATGATTGTTTTGCCGTCAGGGCTTAATACTAAACCAAACGGATGCGGAGCTACCGTAATTTGTTTTCCGAGTGGCGTAATGATTCTTCCATTGGGAATAATCGTTTCTCCATTTTTGTTAATCTGTGTGTATTGATCACCGGCTGGTGCAGAAACAATCCAGGATTTAGTTGACTCTGTCTTTTCTTTGGGACTGCAACTAAAAAGTAAAATACTCGCTGCGATGCAACTCAGTGTGTAGATTTTTTTCATGGTGAGTGGTTGTCGTCTAAAATCAAATCATTCTCTCAAATCATTACTGCTGCTGATCAAAATCATTTCGCCATCAACATCGGTGCTACTTTATCACCAATCTTACCTTCTCCTTTATAATCCAGACCTAAAAAAGCAGCCAGCGTTTTCGCGATTTGATTTTGATAGAGTTGACTTTCACTTTTCATTTCACCCGTGGCTGGTGTATCCGGACCCATCGCTGCAAACCAGATTTGATCGGCCACCGGAATTTTCTGTCCGTGGTCTTTCCAGGTTTCTGCATTGTCTCCGCGACCGTGATCGCAGGTAATGATCATGGTCGTTTTTTTTTTATATGTAACAACGGATTGAATGTAACTCCCAAGCTCACTAATAAACCGATCGGTGTTTTTTGCTGCATTCAATTAAGCACCATATTCGCCACCGTGTGCAAAGTCATCCGTTTCATCGAAGGCAAAGTACATCACCTTCGGTTTATTTTTTTTAAGGTACTCCATGCCGTAATAAAAAGTAAAAGCATCTAACCGAACGTCACCCAACGGATTGGGCAAGCTCATCACCAGATCATTCATCATTTTTTCACGGTCATTCAGTTTTGATCCTTCCACAGGCTTAACGCCAGTACTCACATAAACGCCACTTCGTTTGTCGTTGATGATGTACGGAAAAACATCCCACGAAGTGAAAGCCGCTACCTTACCTTTATAAGCGGGTTGAGCGTTGATGAATTCCAATACGTTTGCGTTTGGATTATAAAACTTATCGTTACTGTTCACACGTTCGTTGTCCGCTTTACCGGTTAAGATTTCATTGTAACCCGGATAAGAAAATAATTGATTGTTGGTGATATTTACTTTACTGCCAAACGATCTGTTTCCATACAACTGACCTTTTGTAGCAATGGTGTTCCAGAAAAACGGAAGCAATGCTTTTCTTCTTTCATTAAGATCTTCTCTCCAATATTTTTTCTTTAAATCAGGATCCTTCAAATGTTGTTGCTGGCGCATAAAGGACGAATCGCCTCCATTAAAAACTTCCTGCCACCGAAATCCATCTAAGGTAATTAAGATGATGTTTTCGGTTTTTTTTTTGGAGTGACTTGTTGCCGCAAAGGAGATAACGCAAAATAAGAAGATAAATATTTTATTCATGAAGACAGGATTGACATGTTAATTGAATAGAAGGAATTAATGGATGGTTTTCCTTTACTGATAAATCAATGAAAATATAAAAAAGAAACACCCGAAGTTTTTGGGTTCGGGTGTTTTACTTTTAAGACATTAGTCTTTGTTTATCCAAAGGTCATAATCTACATCGTCTACTTCAGAGCTGAACTGACGCATCAACGCTGATTTATAATTGGATGAATTGTAAAAACTTTCATCTGTCGGATACAACCAACGTTTTGGAATGACATTGCTATTGCCCGTACCTGGACCGGAATGGAATGCCGGCACACCAGTTCTTCGGTAATTAAAGTACGCTTCTTGCCCGGAGTTTTGAAAAAACGCAAGATACTTCTGTGTTAAGATTTGGTTTAGACCCGTTGCATTATTCCCTAAGTATGAAACCTCAGGCTGTGCAAGGTAACCGTTTACAGAAGCTGCTACGGTTGCCAACACTTCATCCGTATCTTGATCCGTTATTGAAATAGATGCTCCTTCTGTTATTCCATAGAACGCCATCGATGCCTTAATACCATTTTGATAATAGGTATTTGCATCGCCCGTAATCCAACCCCTGTTAATGGCTTCGGCTATATTGAAACACAATTCCCAATATGCAAGCTGAACACCAGGCTCTAAGCCAGTTAATGTTGAATAGTATCTTTTTTGGTTGGCATAAGAATACACTCCATTACCTGCCTTAAAGGTCATATCATCCAGACTTTCTCCAGATGGCGCGCCAACGTAAGCATCAAAATCATCTGCTGCTACCCCATCTGTAATTTTCGCTTTTGCAGGATTACACGTAACAAATACTCGAGGATCATTTAAATCCGTTAACCCTTTTACATAGGTCTCCGCCATATTGTAACGGCCTTTATCAAAACCTTTGTTTCCCGGGTTAGTCGGATAAATTTCAGTTGATCCGTTGTACACATAGTTCATGTTGTCGGCAATACCTGTCATGATAGGATACTCCGTTGGGTTACTTACAATTGCATTGAATTTTGTTTTAATATCCAAGTCAGCATCATCATCTTTCTTACTTAGGCTAATAAGCACACGAAGGGTAAAGGTATTCACCGCCCTACGCCATTTGGCTAGATCATTCTTATAATATAAGTCACCATCCAATGTAATATCATTACGTGCAATGAGTGTTTTCAATTCACTATTGGATTGTTCTAACAATTCTAAAATATGTATGTACACTTCCTTTTGTGTGTTGTAAACCGGTTCCTTGATTTCTAATCCTTTTAGCGCCTCATCAAACGGTAAGTCCCCGACTTTTTGGGTCATGCGCGTATATAGAAAAGCGCGCATGAATTTACTCAATGCGGTATATGGATTAATTACAGAACCTGACTTTGCAGCCTCTTCTTCCATTTTCACCACGTTCTTAAGCGTGAGGTAATTCAAACTGGCCGAAGTCCAATATTCATTTGTTCCATAGTAATTGTAATTGCATGCCCAAAATTGGTTTTGGCGATGCTCCAACGACCATGGCTCTTCATTGATATCAGATAATACTCCTCTTAAAATTAAGGATGGCGGAACAGAAGCCGGTCTGTTCGGATTTTGCGATAACTCATCAAAATCACGGCAACCGTAAATTCCAGAAACCAAAATGGCCACTAAAATATAGTTCAATAGTTTTTTAATCTGTTTCATATTCATTCGCTTAAAAAGTGATGTTAATGTTGAAACCATAACGCCTCATGGATGGTGATTGCAACGATGCGTATCCACTCGGTGCTACGAATTGATCAATGTCCATATCCTTCTTTTCAGAGAAGTAGAGAAGGTTTCTGCCAACAAGTGAAATAGAAGCATTGCGGATAAAGGATCGTTCGAGAAGTGATGCGGGAATATTGTACGATAAAGTTACCTCTCGGAGTTTAGCATACGTACGGCTCATCGCATTAAATTCTTCTGCCTGATAATATCTGCTAATATAATCCTGAAGAAAAGTTGGCGTTGTGTTGGGAGCAAATTGCAATTCATCGTAGTTGGTAATAGCACCCGTTATCGGATCATACTCAATCGATGCTCCGTTGCCAATCACCACACCTTCTCCTACCCATGACTTAACACCAAGAGCATCTTGCGCTCTCGCTTCTCCCATAGCACCCTGAATGGTTTCAATATGTCGGCCACCGCGGAAAGTCTGGCGTTGAATATAGTTGACAATTACACCTCCAACTCTTCCGTCAAACTGAAAGCTTAAGCCCCAGTTCTTGTAATTAAATCGGTTTGTAATTCCCCATGACCAATCTGGATTTAGATTCCCTAAAAACTGAGAAACGGCTGTGCGAATTGGCCTTCCTCCAGCATCATTAATAAGTTGACCATCCTGTGTTTTATAAAACGCACCTGCATAGTATCCATCAACACGATCACCGATTTCATAAAAACCACTTCTCGTTTGACCAGGAGCAAATTCCTTCCAGGTTTCCTGAAACGTTGACCAGTTGAGCATGGCATTCCATTTGAAATCACCTTTGTCAATAGGTTTTGCATTTAAAGTAATTTCCAATCCTCTACGCTGAGTTTTTTCTCCATTCGCCAAATATCCGGAATAGCCTGTAGAGGTTGAAAGCGGTTGGGTTGAAATACGTGGTCCATCAATGTTATTGAAATAGGTAACGTCAAGCCCGATTCTATTGGATAAAAAACGAACGTCAAATCCTACCTCCGTTGCAGAGGTCTTGTACGTGTCGAGTCCATCATTGGTAAGGGTGTTTGGATAATAAGCGCCTGGCTGATTATTGTACACTAGTGGTGTACTGTAAACGGGTGAGTTTGAATAATCAGAACCGTCATAAGGTGAGAAATAAGTAGAACCATATCCCAAAGGAAATGATGCATTAGGTGTTGGCCCTATCTGAGAATAGGTAAAGCCTTTATTTACCTGCGC